>CABGHG010000124.1 GCA_902158735.1 Candidatus Methanolliviera sp. GoM_oil | reverse complement strand
CTGCAATCTTTTCATCGGCTTCGACGATCTTCTGATGAAGAGTTTCGATCCCCACTTCTCCACCTATGAGTATCTCCAACGTATTCGTTATGGAACCGTCGGTGGTCAAAAGGAGCTTCTGTTGTGCACTCAATCCTCCAAGATCTCCCTCTATTTCCCTTATCTTATCAACGAGATTCAATTTATTTTAAGCTCCGTATTGGATGATGCTAAATGATGTTACCTACCTATTTATGGTTTTAGAATAGCTGTATTTATGGTTTAGTATAAGAGTTGATGAAGATTGGATCTTTTTTAAAATCTAAGGTCCATAGAAACCCTTTATAAAAAAATTAAAAAAATGATTGAGAGGTCACCTCATCAAACGAGCCCCTTAGAAGGCGCTAAATTGTTGAATGCTAGGACCACTATGCGCCATATCTCCTCCATTATCTTGTCCCCCTCCGGAAAACTATCTATATTATCGAAGAGTGACCCCACGTCATCCGGCGGCAAAATTGCCTCTATAATCGAGACAGTCGTTTGAAGTATCGGCGGCAATGCCATCTGCAACAGACTCGCTTTATACACGCCGCCAACGATGTCCATCAACGGTTGATTCTTCAAAACTTTATCCAAGATCCCCAACAGGCGATCATCTCCCATTATCTCATTCAGGAGGTCTGGTAACCTATCCACCAAATTTAAATTTTTATTGCTCATTCGATCACCTCAATGCAACAACAACGTCTTCAAAAGCCATTTTGTAAACCCGCCCCAATCCGCGTATATGCTCTTCACTTGGGTGAACTCTTCTATACCACTCTCACCAGCCAGTCTTCCCCATCCGCTCTGTTTGTATCCCCCAAATGGCATATACCACGACGTCACGTGCCACGTGTTTACGAATACGTTGCCCGTCTTCATCTTTCTGGCGACTCTGATCGCCTTCGCCCTATCATTGGTCATGACGCCGCCGGCAAGGCCATATATGCTATCATTCGCGATTTCTATCGCCTCTTTCTCTGTAGAGAACGGTATCATCGAGATGACCGGGCCGAATATCTCCTCTCTCGCGATCTTCATATCATTGGACACGTTGCTAAAGACGGTGGGGGCAACGAAGAAACCATCCTTCAGTTCTCCCTCCTGAAGCCTCCCTCCCCCGCACAAGAGAGTTGCACCTTCCTCCTTTCCGGACTCGATATACCCGAGAACCTTTTTCATCTGCTCTTCCGTGACGAGCGGGCCTATCTTCGTCTTGAGGGATAGTGCGTTGCCTACATCCAACGACCCGTATATCTCCGCCGTCTTTTTGCAGACCGCCTCATATATCGTCTCCTCTACAAGAACCCTTGTGCCTGCAAAACATTCCTCTCCATTTCCAAGGGCTACACCCAGCACCGCCAGCTTTGCGGCCTCGTCAACAGGAATGTCACCAAAGATTATGTTAGGAGACTTTCCCCCAAGCTCCAATGTCACCTTCTTAAGATTTCCGGCCGCATTTTGAACGATCCCCTTTCCTGTTGCTGTTTCACCCGTGAAGGCTATATGATCTACCTTATCACTTTTAGCCATCTCAGCGCCGACCACCGATCCCGGACCCGTTATCACGTTCAATGCCCCTTTTGGCAGGCCTGCCTCCTCAAACATCCCAGCCACCGCCAAAACAGATATAGGAGTCTGGCTCGCAGGTTTAAAGACCACAGTATTACCGCTTATCAAGGCCGAGGGTAATTTCAGTGCCATCTGCCAGAATGGAACATTCCAAGGTGTTATTATGGCTATAACGCCATCTTGCTCTCGCCAAACCGTCTGATCCATCGGAAATTCTCCGGTGACCCCCTTCGGCTCCGCCAGTTCTTTCGCCCTTTCACAGACGTATTTGAAGTGTGGTGCCATGTCCATAACCGTTGTGGCATGCTGCATCGCAGGAACTCCGTTACATGAAGCATCCAACTTGCTGATCTCCCACGCCTTCTCCGCGATCATATCGGATACCTTATAGAAGATCTTTGTTCTCGCCTCAAAGGACATCTCCGGCCATGGTCCGTTGTCGAAAGCATCTCTCGCTGCGTCTATCGCGCGCTTTGCATCCCCAACATCGCATTTCTGGCATTCTACGAATGTTTTTCCGGTGGAGGGGTTTATGATGCTGTAGGTATCCCCCTTAGAAGACATCGTCCATTCTCCATCGATGAATACCTTCTGTTCTTCCAATTTTTCTTTATACTTTACCATCTAATCGCCTATATTTTTATTCTATTTTTAATACATATACTTTTGGATTTTTGCTTTTACAACCATAATTTCTTCCTCACTTTTTTATGGACTTCCAGACCGATTCAATATTTAGATCGGGAGAGTATGGTGGTAAGAGGACACAGGCGGCTGCATGATGAGGGGGAAAATTGTCCAGAATGAGAATGATCTCTCTGTCAGGATTATTCTCTTTTATTGACTGTAGAAACTCACACATATCTTCCTTCTTTGAATGGTCTTTGTCCCTAATGACCTAAATTCTCTTGTCAAGTTCATCTATTGTTACATCTTTCTTGAGTTCAATAGTTATAGGACGTGCCATAATATGAAATGACATTGTTACTTTAAAAAGTTTGGTATTTGGCTATAGTGCTATAAAAGGTTAATTATGTAAAAGGTTTAATATATAAAATTTTTTCTTATACATTTTATATTTGCTATATTCTTCTTTTTCTAAATCTTCGTTGGGAATAAAGCCCCTATTCTTTTGCATATCGCCATGCCACGCGTTCAACTGCTAACATACGATTTCTGCAGATATTCTTTCCCTCATCGGTCTCTAATTTTTCTCTATTCTCGTCCCAAGGATGTAATCATGAATAGGCTATATTATAATTGTGCAATACAGCAACTAAAACGATAAATATTTATAGCTGGCAGGCAGTTAAAAATCGTGGCTGGAGCAAAGAAAGAAGTCATTGACGCCTGCATAAAGGATGTGCATGAAAAATTAGGTCTTGACGAGGAGAAAACTTTTTTTGTGAACACCAGTGCTAAAGTGATTGCTATAGATACTAAAATAAGAGAGGGTGATAGATGGAGCGTAGGTTCATTGACGGCAGGAGACATTGGGCGCAAAGCTGATGATAAAACCAACATTAGAATAAATCTTTGGGGCACATTCTCTTTTCTTGTGAACGATATTGAGAAAGATGATGTACTCTTCATCAAAAAAGGACTGGCAAAGAACTATTCTTACAATGATAAAGTATATCCACAAATAAATTGTGATGAAAGGTATGGCTCAGAGATAACTATAAAATATAAAAAGGAAAGAATTCTTGTTGATGGATCCAACGTTGCATGGGCATCAAAAAAGGATGGGAAACCAAACATAGATAATATAGAGATGATTAAAATTGAGTTGGAAAGAAGGGGTTACGCGCCCATAGTTATCGTTGATTCGAATCTGAGGCACATCATATCGGAAATCGATAAAGAAAGATTTGAGAAATGGGTTGAAGATGGAAAGGTGATCCAGGCACCTGCTCAGATAAAGGCTGACGATGCTTTGCTGAAATTTGCTGACGAAAGAGACGTAAAAATAGTGAGCAATGACACATTTAGGCAATACGTTGATATTTATTCTTGGCTTGAAGACAAGAAGAGGAGGGTGCCTTTTAATATAATTGGTTCAAATGTCGTTCTTTACGATAGATTTCTTGCGTAATTGTAGAAGTTCTATATCCATAGATGATCCGAATCTCATTTCTTGAACCTTAATATGTGAAATTTGCGGATATGAGAAAAAGGTGGACAAGAGATCATCTTCAGAAAAATTATGAGAGATGTCAATATAATTGGGATCGGCGCGGAGAAGTGTGGAGTCTCAGATGAGAATCTGATCGATCTCATGGCAAAAAGTTCTATAGATGCCGTTTCCGCTGCCGGAAATGTTGAAATAGACGCCATTTTTGTTGGAAATATGGCAAGTGAGGAATTTACCGGAAAGAGGTCTATCTCAACGTATTTAGCGGATGAGCTTGGATATAGAGGAAAACCCGCGATGAGGATAGAGAATGGGCCAGCATCGGGCTCTGCAAGCTTTATGGCAGCCTTCTTCTCTGTGATATCCGGTTTCTATGACTCTGTTCTCGTCACAGCTGGAGAAAAGATGACGTCCGTCTCCACCGAGGAATGTACCGAAATCCTGGCAAAGATGCTTCACCCCGTTGAAAAAATTCATAACTTTACGCTTCCAACATATGGAGCTCTCTTGACCAGATTATATATGAACGAAGGATTGACGAGGGACCAACTATCGATGGTATCGCTAAAGAATCATAGAAATGGCGCAAAAAATCCAATCGCCCATTTTCAAAAGAAGATAACGATCGAAGAGATTAACAACTCTCCGATCGTCGTTGATCCTCTAAGGTTGTATGACATCTGTCCCATATCAGACGGATCTGCATCGGTTGTTATCTCCTCCAACACCCAAAAAGACGGTATTTTAGTGGCTGGCATTGGCCAAGCGACGGATATGCATGCAGTTTATCAGAGAGAAGATTTAACGGATCTAAAAGCCCTCAAGATGGCATTTGAGCGGGCAAAGAAGATGGCAAAGATATCAATTAAAGATATCGATCTGATGGAGTTGCACGACGCGTTCACGATACTCGAGATCTGCGAGATAGAGAACCTCGGTCTCTTCAAGAGAGAGGAGATAGCAAAGGCATACGAAGACGGAATTTTTGAGATAGACGGAGAGATTCCCGTGAATACGTCGGGGGGGCTGAAAGCGAGGGGGCATCCGGTAGGAGGAACGGGAATATATCAGATATACGAGATCGTGGAACAATTGAGAGGAAAAGCTGGTAAAAGACAGGTAGAAGATGCAAAAACTGGATTGTGCGTAAATTTTGGGGGATTTGGTGATAATGTGATCGTCAGCATATTGAAGAGGTCGTGATAGGATGAATGGGGGATATTGCGAGCATTGTGGAAGGATATTTTACCCAGAAAGAAAGTATACGTGCCCGTATTGTGGCTCTAATGAGATGAAAAGGATAAAACTCCCAGAAAGAGGTAGAATAATCTCTTATGCGGTAAAAAAAGATAAAGACGCTGTTGCGGTGGTTGAGCTCTCAAATGGATGCAGGATAATTGGTGTAGTAAAAGGAGATCGTATAAAAAGAGACGTTAAAATTTATAAAAATGAAGAGGGCATAATCAAGATCTTAAAGGAATTTGATCTGTTAGAACAATAACAAGAGGATTATCGATGACAATAAAGGCATACCGAAAGTAACTTCGCCGCGGGCGCACATGTATTTCCCGGGGGCGCGGTAGAGGCGGCGGATTACGCACCACAAACAGAGAAGATCTGCTCGGGTCTCACTGAAACAGTGACCAC
>CABGHG010000123.1 GCA_902158735.1 Candidatus Methanolliviera sp. GoM_oil | reverse complement strand
GGAGCTTGTGAAAGATAACACGCACACTCGGGGCTTCCGCTGGTTTTCTGGTGGGGTTTCCCATGCAAGATGGGTGTTCCAGTGTTTGACAATCTATTTTGGCAACTTCAGGAGAAAGTTCACGGAACCGAAAAAACCAGTGCTTAGCTTGGAGCAGTTCACTCGTGATGACCGATATAGATGATACGGGTGGTATGGCACTTCTGTACTCCCTCCGGAAAATTTCCATGCCAGATTTAGGTTAACCTAATAACCAGATAAACCAGATAAACCAGATCTATTAACACGCCCAATATATTTTTGCTGGAAATTGTCCATTAATATATAGTTCTTATTATAAAAATCGTGGGCATCATATCTGGAACGGATGATCGGGTGTATGCTTAATGAATTTTGACCCTCTCAAAGCATCTGGGACATCAATCGATCCGTCATCCTCGGGGTTGTAGTAATACCGCGATATGATTTCTTCCCACGCTTGATGGCTATTTACGACCCACGATTGACGATGGCGTTGCTTCTCATCGATTATGATATATTTACTCTCCCTTTCAAAACCTATGGATCGTAAGGCGTCGCCCACCGTCTTTGACGTTGTCCCCATCTTCTTCGCTATCATACGAGATCCGACATACTTGGGTTTTTTCCCCGTCTCATCATCAAGTTCTGTTGCCAGTTCATAGGCGAGGTTAAAAATCGCCCCCTCCCACGACTGCGATCGTATCTTTTTTATCTCCTCCTGTCTGTATTTTAAATACTCTCGAAACCTCTCTTTCCCTTCTTCCCACACCTGAAAGACAATCGAGAGCGGCATTGCTAATTGTTGCAGACGTGGCTCTATACCGAGATTGTCATAGGAGATCATCTTTGATCCGTCCACCTTTGGCCAGTTTACCATCGTGAAGAGTGCGATCTTATTCCTCAACCTCTCTGCCGTCTTCTCATATTCAGGCGGAAGCATTATCGGAATACCCTTGTTCGTGCGCTCGTGCGGGGATACCGATAGACAACGCCCCTCTGTCGCATTATCATTGAAAGGCTTTCGCATAGCGATGATCTTGGGTGAGAAAGGATCGAAGAATTCCTGACGCGTAGGGTCTTGCTTGTTGGTGAGTATGAACGGCTGTCCACTCTCAAAGCCGAGATTTAGATATTTTACGAACTTATTTTCTTCTCCGCCCCGTATATCCGCCTCATCGATTATGAGGGTGCCATGCCATTGTTCGTTATATCTGAACATCCCCGAATAACTCGAAGAACCCCCTGCATACGTAGGATAGAAGCAAAGATCACCGACGACCTTTTTAATCCTCGATTTTCCCTTGCCGGTGTCTGCTAACAGGCGGAAATAGGGGACAACGCTCACCTTCCGATAGAACCACGTAAAGAGAGCGTAATATCCAAACAGTTCGATATCCTTTTCTGGTGCGTCTATATATTGCCGTAGGTGTGCCGTAATCTCTTTAAAAAGTGCCTCTGCCGTAGGTATCGCTAAATCTTTAATCTCCTCGGTTGGAAGCTTCACAATAGGGCATGGGCCGTCCCTTCCGATCGGGAGTTCTTTCGGTTTTATGTTTTTTTTAGGTCTGCGTGTTAATAGATCTGGTTTATCTGGTTTATCTGGTTGTAGATCATCGATGAACTTCACCTTACCATCATTAAGATAGGCAAATTTATACCCGTCCGACATCTGAACGTCCAAATAGAGCCGTCCCTTGTCCTCGAAGTATGGGAGGAATAATACCTCTTCTTTCTTCTCCTTTCCTTTCTCCCGAAATCCTAATATTTTTGAGAGATCTCTCTCCGCATCTTCGCCGAACGCCTCCTTAATTCCGCTTATCCCTTTAATCTCTTTTAATGGCTTCTTCCGAGAGAATGTATCATCAACCGCCCTTAGACGATCCGCAACCTCATTATCCCCCGCAACCTCGCATATCCTTTTGGTGATAGCTCTGGCATCTTTCTTGGAGATCTCCGCCTTTCGCAATGCTCCTGCAAGAACCCGACCGCCGTCATGACGGACGCCCTCAACCCAGCTCGGGACAATCGTCTGAATGAGTGAAAGATATTTCTGACAGAAGAGAAGATAATCCCTCAAGACTTCATACTGTTTTTGATCATGCCTTGCTATCTCCACCTCTTCGATAGGACGGATCCACTGCCATCTGCTCTTATTGGTGGATGAAGGCTCTTCGACAAAGAACCGATCATGAGTATAGAACTCAACAATCCGCTTCCCATCCTTATCTTTCGCGAAGATCGGCTCATCTTTGATCTCTGGCGGTATGCGATAATAGATATGGTATCCGCCTGACGGCGTTATTGAGACCCAAGTCTTTTCTCCAAGCAATTGGGGTGCTTTATTATAAAGGATGTTCCAGATCAACGGATCGTCTGTGTCAATGTCGAGACCTGCCAGACCGCCACTGAGAACAAGCCCGACATTTGCACCTTCAGGAATATCAAAGGTTTTATTTGTCTTCTTGTTCCATTCCTTCACTAATGGCGTCTTTCCGCCATGCTTGATAGGAATAACTGAAAACCCTGCTTTGGTATAGAGAGAAACCCATTCCTTTGCCTTTGCATTCCCCACCCCTTCGTTTTCACCAAAATGTTTATTTATCTTGCCCGCGTTTTTATTTTTTGTAGGTTTCATTTGTGCCGCCTGCCCCGCGTCCCAACGGGGCAGTTTTTTACAATCTCAATTCTCTTTGCTTATCCGCTCTACCTTTCGCCATCTACACTCCTTCCAGAACGACCACTTTACAGTATTTTCCTGCATATTGCGGTGGAATGTGGATCTCTGCCGAGCTTTGGTTCTTATATATCCGTGCCCTGCGGATAAGCACGTCTCCCTCTCTTATTTCTTCACTTCTTTCATTCTTTGTCCTCATTTTTTGCCTCCAGACCCCCCTCCTCCGTGTTTTTAAAGTCTTATATATTGGAATAAAATTGATTATATAAAACGTTTTCGATCTGAATTTTTTCGTGCAGTTGAAAATCTCTGATTTGGCGCCCCTATTTTGCAACCTCATCGAAACTTTTGATAGAAGAACCTCGAATACTTCTCACTTGCATCTTGAACAGTAGAGTCGAGAAGATCGAGATAGATTGATGTCGTCTTCAAGGATGAATGACCTAAGACCGAAGCATTCTCGGACATTTTTTGAAATGGGAGGTTTGAAGATTGGAGATTATGAATGATTTTTGAAGCTTATATCTTGAACAATCCGTAACCAGTTACGGCAGACATGAGTTCTCCAAAGATCAGGTTTGATAGTCTCATCTCTTCCCCCAAAATTTCAATTTGGAAAAAACACTTTTTCTCGGCAGCGCCTTTTGAATCATGGCATCGCTTAACTTTGAACATTCGCCCCGTAGCCATGTAGCCTGATCTTCCAGATTTGAAACTTGTCTTTTTAAATTTTCATTCTCAACTTTTAAGTGATTAACTTCTTCATCACTTTTATCGCCTGTTATCCCAAAAGTGATTAACTCACTGATACACGCAGAGCGGGATAGATTTTCTTTTTTAGCTTTCCTATCCACTCTTTCCAAGATCTCATCCGGGAGGCTTATGGTTACTCGGTGCATAACTGCTGATTAACATTTTACCTATTTATGATTACCCGTGCATACTCAAAATTAGCATATTTTTGGTCGGCAGAACGCACGGTTTTACCTTCGCTAATGAAGATAATCACGGTTGCCCATCTTCGTGCGTATGTGCCCCTTCTATGAACGTCTAAGTCTTTTTCTCTTTAGGATATCGGTTAAGATCCTACCACACGCAAAAGTGATGATGAATGCGATAATGTATCGCCGCATACCGCATCTACCTCACCGAAACTTCTGATAGAAGAACCGCGACGAATACTTCTCGCTTGCATCCTGAACAGTTGAGTCGAGAAGATCGAGATATATTGATGTTGTTTTCAAAGATGAATGCCCCAAGATCGGAGCATTCTATGACATTTTTTGAGATGTGAGGTTAGGGTGAGGAAAATACAAGTTGGTAATGTAGATTTATCTTACTCGCTGGTGGAAACGCGGCGTTGGCTTTTAACGCCTCCACATATGCATCTACTGTAAAGGGCGAGGATTCCCGCAGCACACATTTATATATTATATAAGGGTACAAATAGGCATGGCAATTGGATGCATAGTATGTACCTGCGGTACCTGCATAGAGATGTGTATATACATAGCACAAATAGTGCAAGTGTGCGCAGACATAGTGGGTTTCACGTGAGCCCAGCAAAGATATATGTATCGTGCAGTGGTGCAAATCTGCGCGGGGCGTAATAAAAATGAGTATATTTTATGATGTGGTATGCCAAAAATTCGTGTCAGTTGTGGTGGGGGGAGAGTGGCTCAGATGGATAGTTCAAATAAAAGAAATTATCGGGGGGTGATAATGTGGAATTCCTGTCTAACCTTCTTTACTGCTTAACTGCATTCAGAGACGCAACAGAAGGCAAGTGAGAAGCAAAATAATACGACATTCCTGGGATTAGTCACGGTGGCGGTTCCCCCGGGAGACTTTATCCTCATTATCCCTCAAAACTTCAACATATAGACTACATTCCGAAGGGCTGTTAGCAAAACTTTGGATTTTCATCCTTCTTGATGTTATCAGGCGTGTCATTCAAGGCACGTCCAAGAAGAATGAGTGGAAATTTCGATCCACTCGTTACTTTTGCTCGTCGGCTTCCTTTTTTTCTTTTTCCTACCTTTCGTTCTGCCGCTCTTTTTTTCTCAACTTATCTCCGGCCGTGAAAGATATAGGATACCACTTGCTCATGTTGATCATACCACCTACCTCTTCCACCGCCGATCATATCTTCCTGAGATCTTATCTCTTCGGATACCAATGAGGTCTCTGGTGCGAGATCCCCACCCGATCTCTTTTTGTTTTGCCTCTTCAAATTTCATATTTTAGCCTCCTGCTATCATACCTGCCACACCCCTCTCATCGAAACTTTTGATAGAAGAACCTCGAATATTTCTCACTTGCATCTTGAACAGTCGAGTCGAGAAGATCCAAATAGATAGATGTCGTCTTCAAAGATGAATGACCGAGTATCTTCTGTAAAGTTCGGAGATCTCCCCCAGATTCCAGGTAGTTCACGGCGAAGGTGTGCCTCAACTTGTGCGGAGATCTGCCAGATAGTTCTTTGATTGTTTGAAATACTCGCTGTCTCGTCAATGTAAAGATACGGTTTTGTCGTTCAATCCCTTTATCGGCTATATAATCACGGAGATCATAAAGAAGTTCGCGAGGTGGATATACCGTTCGATCACGAGATCCTTTTCCGTGTATTTGGATCGTTCGGTTTCTAAAGTCTATATCGTCTGGTGTGATTCCCAAAACTTCGCTCACCCGAAGACCTGTCAAAAGTATTAGCTCGATGATT
>CABGHG010000122.1 GCA_902158735.1 Candidatus Methanolliviera sp. GoM_oil | reverse complement strand
GTCGAAATGTTTCTGCCACGAACCGGCACACAAACCAGTATGCTTTTTCTGCGGCGCAAATCAGATCAGGAGAAATTGGCCGAGAGCCTGTCTGGTGAGCCAGCTGATTACCCTATCTTTATGGCAATAGCAAAGACTGTGGGGAAAGATCGTAGGGGAAACACCGTCTACAAGCGCAATGAACAAGGCCGGGAGATTATCCGACGAAATCTATACGAAAACTATACAAGATCAACTGTAGTCGACTTTGCGCCAATCGTTGAAACCAACGGTCGAATTGTGGATGACGACCTTCCAGAAATTGCGAGGCTATTTTTTGAAAATTACAGGTCAAAATCATGAATTCCATCCAGCATGAAAAACCTACCAGCGCATTAGGCACGTTATTTAAACCACAAATTTCAAGCGTCATGGCCAATATGGCCCGAGACAATGCTTTTAGACTTGATGCAGGGAACTATTCGCCTCAAGCCATATCCACTCAGCAACTTCTTCAGAGAGGGAAACATAAGAATAAGAAATTATCAGATATTGGAGATGTATTTGGCTTTGGACCATTTAAGCGGACATATATTTCTGATCCTGAATTTGGAATTCCTCTTTTGACAAGCGCCGAAATAATGGGGATCAATCCGCATCCAAAAATTATGGCAAAAGCTGATTTGCCAAAATGGTCTCAATATCAGGTTAAAAAAGGATGGATCGCGGTGTCGTGCTCAGGAACCATTGGTAATGTCGCAATTATTCCCGGCAAGTGGGATAGTTGGGGCATGAGCCAGGACGCTATAAGGATAGTACCAGAAAAGCCTTATCAAGGCCTCATATACACATTCTTGAGATTACCTTTTATAAAACATCAGATTGTCGGCTCAAAAAGCGGTTCAGTGATAGACCATATCTATGCTGATGATCTTAAGCGATTGGACGTTCCTTTTCCAGCACAAGGGGTCATTGATAAACTCGATTGTCTTATCAGCCGTGTGCTTCATCTTCGCGAAGAAAGTGATAATTTTCTATCGGAAGCCAATTCATTTGTGACTGAGTTCAATGGCCTGGCACAATTTCATAAGGAAGACGAAAAGTGGTTTGATACTAATAAAGAAGTTGAATCCGTGATCGTGAATTCAAAAGACATTATCCTAAACAATGACAGCGGTTCTGAATACCGCCTGGATGCCCACTTCTATAATCCCATGGCACAACTGGCTATTGAGAATATCAAGAAAGCAAAGACGGAGGTTAAAACCATTGAGGATGTCACTGAACGGGTGTTCTTGGTTCCCAGATTCAAACGAAATTATGTGGATGAAAAATATGGACATCCTTTTCTTTCAGGAAAGAATATCATTCAAACTAGACCTACTAACTTGAAATATTTATCAAAATCAGAAACCAAAAACTTAGAATTATATTATTTAGAGAAAAAATGGACCCTGATAACCTGTTCTGGGACCATTGGCAGAACCTGTTTTGTATGGGAAAACTATGAGAATTACACAGCCACTCAACATATCCTTCGTGTAGTCGCAGATGATGCTCAGATTGATCCAGGTTATTTATATGCTTTCTTATCTTCCCAATACGGCAAACTGCAAGTACTGCGATACAGTCATGGTTCAGTGATTGACGAAATAACAGGCAAGCAGATAGGGAAGGTTTTTATTCCTCTTCTTTCTAAGGAAGGGCAAAAACAGATCGGCGATCTGGTACGTTCTGCCTACGAGAAACGGGCCGAAGCCATTCGTTTGGAGGACGAAGCCCAGGAAATTTTGATGAAGGCTTTAACCTAATAACTTAAAATTGCTTCTTCGCAAGTGGCATTTCAATGAGGCCCAACATGATTGAGATTAGCCAGGAACTTTTTCATCAGGAGATGGCCCGGGCTGTTGCAGAACACCTTCGAGGCTTTCTGTTGACAAAGGAAAAGAATCACTGTCAGAGAGTCGAGTATCTGCCAAAGCAGGTGATGGCTCTTACCTGTCAGAAACTACGAGAAGATAAAGACTTACAATCCCATGGGGTAGAGGCTTATGTGTTGAGCGATCAAGCCAATGAAGTCCACGAGATTGAAAGCGGCGCCCTCATTGAAAAGCGTAATCGTGAGGAGTTTGGCGTATTGGTGGCCTTCATTCCCCAGGGGCTTCGATTGCCGGCTGAAGATTCTTACGACATTCATACATTCAAGACCTATGACCTTACTGGCGTGCTTCGATCCCACTGCAAAAAAATATTGTCTGAGCTGCCCGAACCTACTGGAAGCATTGCAGGCATCGTCCTGGATCAACCCGCGATCAAGAAACAGCCCATTGAGCGTCAGATCAAGTATCTCCTGGCATTAAGGAATGATGGCGGGGGATGGGAAGAAGCGGGCGCTTACCTTTGTGTTGTTGATCTTATTCCGGATCTGAAACTTGAAGAAAAGGACGTGGAAACCAGAATCGACCGGAACCGTTATTGCGTGGAGGAATTGAGAAATCCGGACCGAACGGTACTGCAAAGTCTTGAAAAATTGGTGAACAAATTTGGTCTTAAACCCAAGGAGGGGCAATTAGAAGAAAACCTCATCCGCTTTTTCAGAGAGCGTAATGTAACAGAAACAGATCAATGGCTTAAAGAGATACTAATAGATGATACATGGCGAAGCCGTCTAAGTTTTGACAAATGGGCTTTCAAGGATATTCCTGAAGAAGGAAAGGTCGAAATTCATCTTCAGCCGCTTGAAGACCCCAAGACCGGTGCCATTGCAAAGGGTCTCAAGAAGGAAGGAAGCAATCTTGTAGCAACCACCAGCCCGAAGAGCCCCATCCACCTGAAATGGGAAACGAATCCTAAGAAATCGGAGGATTTGGGCCACTATCTGATCATTGTGGTAAGAGACACTGATGATGAGGATTCAGAAGAGGAATTGCTGCGCCGAACGGTCAAGAAAGGGCGAAGCACTTTAAGATTAAGCCTGAAAGATGTGGAGTTGGATGAGGGGGAGACCTGCGCTGCAAGAATTAAGATCTATGCCAAAGATACAGCAGGCATTATCCTGGATTCAGACGAAAGCGAATCCTTTTGGATTGAAGGCGGTATCCAAATTGAACCCGTGGTTAAAAAGATTAAAAAAATTCGCAACAGAGCAGAGGCCATTCTCACAGCCGCCCATAAGTTCAGAAAAACCCTTGAAATAGACAGTGAGAACTGGGAAGACGGACGTCCGCGGCTCTATAGAATCAAACTCAAAAACAGAGAAATCTATCGCATTCCTATCAATTTTACATTACATGAGATCGAGCTAAAAAACATCACTGATCCCATGAACTGTGGCGCCTGGGAAGTTGACGCAAAAACTCTTTCCATTAAAGGCCGGCGACCTTAAGCCTGTCGCCATTCATTACGAAGTTACGCCATCCTTCGCACGCCTAATTGATACCAGAAAAGACCTTTTTGAGGCATTCCAGGCCCGTGACCCGGAAGGTATCATAGAGGTTTTTGATCTCACATTATTTGAGGAGAAGATAAAAGCCTATGTTGAAGCTTATCAAGAGTTACTGAAAGAGATCCACCATAGGCTCGAAGCCGCAGAGTCCGATGGCGAAATCAACAATGTCCTTGCTATGTTCCAATCAATAAATCATTTGGATACGATCCATCTGAAAGTTGGCACACCTGAAGATGAAGGCGAAGTGGTGCTTCTGTGTCCCACCCACCCTCTACGCTTGTTATGGGTGTTACAGTATCAGAACCTGTTGTTTCATTGGGCCGAACTTTTGAACGGCTTGTCTGAACAGGAAGCAAATCAGATGATAAACGTAGAAAATGTTTTTAAGATTACTTCCTTAAATATCCCTTCAGCAATCTCTTTTGGCCATGATGAGATTTTCATAAACAGCGACAATTTGGATCTCTACTGGAGTATTATGCCCAAAGGAGACAGCGCTGATATTCGAAAGCTCAACAGCTATGTCTACAAGCTTTTGAATATTAAGGAAAACATAGGCCAAATTACCACAGTCACACCGGAGCAAATTGCCGATAAATTGTGGCGCTATCTTAAGCATCATCCCTATATAACGACTTTGAAAATAAATGTGATCAATCCCGGTGATGGACTGATTTTATTAAATGCGATTCGAATTTTGCAAGGAATGGAAGAATTTAAGGCTATGAATTACGACGTAGCCTTTTATGGAGATATGCGTTACGAAATGATGGGTAATGCATTTGATACACTGACTGATGAGAATCTGTCTGCGGAAGGGATCGAAAAGGAAGTTGATGAGGAGTTGCTCCGCCCCAATGAAAACCCTCTTTTCCCTAAACTTCTCTTCTCTAAGAGGAGAGTCAAGGAAATAGGATGGCCTGAAACAGAAGTTAATGAAGCGCATTTGACAGTTATTATCGACCGGTTTTCTACCAAGGTTTTGACACGGCCCATAGGTCAAGATGTAGGCAGCTTCAGCTTACATAACTTACTGGCTGAATACCGCGAAACATTTGATTTGAAAAGGGATTCAGCTACTTGGTCTCGTAAGATCATACCTAACCAAAACCGAGAGGTCAGAGACCATGAAAACTGGTCTCAGTCAATTTATGAAATCGCCGATCACCTTTTACGCCTTTCATCCTGTTTTTATAACTGGGGCAACTCTTTAGAAGAAGTTCCTGCTGTCCAGTTGGAATTATCGAATACGGACAAATATATCATCAATAATATTCATGAAAACTCTGACTGGGTCTTGACCATAGATCGAAATTTCGGGATTCAATACTTCGATAACCCCAGAAAATCAACTGCAAACAGCTACCTGATTGATTACACGCCTGAGTTTCTGGATGGTATAGGGCACCGTTTGATTGTATCGACTTATTGGTTAAGTGAAATTGAAGGGCTAATTAAGGATGGCCTTCGAAAAATGGGAATTCCTGGAACCGGATTCCATGCAACCCAAATTCTGGACATTTTGAAATCAATTTCTGGGAGACTGGCCCTTAAGTTGATCAATAACCCAAAGGATGCCCGGGAAATTATTGGCCTTGCGCTTACCCGTTTGTTGCTCGAAGAACGGGGAGAATTGTGCGGCTCAGTGTTAATTCCGGTTGATTCGCATGCCTCTTTGTTTTTTGAACATAAGAAACAGGTTCATGATGCGACCCTTAGGCTGCACCGGTCAGACCTGATTCAAGTAAGATTTCAAAAGAATACCCTTAAAATGCGTTTGATTGAGGTCAAGTTTAGGAGTGGAGCCGGTGCTGGAGAAGAGTATAGTCTCAAGGAACAGATTGTTGCCAAAAACCGAGATACTCAAGAAGTGCTTGAGGGACTTTTTCAGCCAAGGGCGGATAAAGATCGTTTTGACCGTGACATACAAAATCACGAACTTGCCAAGTTATTGGAATTCTATCTTGATCGCTGTATACGGCACGGTCTCATTCAAGAGGTTTC
>CABGHG010000121.1 GCA_902158735.1 Candidatus Methanolliviera sp. GoM_oil | reverse complement strand
CTGCTCCAATAGTGAGCTTTGCCCGTATCCAACGTTCTTTTAAGTGCCTCCTCATTCATATAAGCCATCATCAGAACTTCTTCATTCTCTACGTCCTGAACGATCACAGGTATAAGCCCATCAGAAAATTTTAAATCGACGCCTTTCATGCTTTCACCCTCATATCTGATAGATAAAAAAAGTTTCTTACAGAAAAAAGACAAGTCTGTTCAGACAGTAGATTAATTGCCACCTGGTAAAACCGCTATAATTTCTTAATTTACTGCCTATCACGTCCAAACCATTTTTTTCCACGTCATCGACCACCATGGTGGCTATCTCTTGGAGCGATCTTCTTCCGTCCATATATCTCCCGGCGTACTGCACGGCGTCGGCCAAAGCGTTGATCTGCCCCTTCTCCATCAAGATTTTCTGCATGTCTCCGCGAAGATCTGCTTTCTTCTCTTCGACCCGTATCTCCTCCATACCAATAACCTTTCTCTTTCCCCTACAGGTGAAATCTTCTGCAGGTCTCCTCCTCTTGACGGGATTGAAAGGCAGGTGTTCTTCCCTCATCGTAGCTTTGATCTCGTCCAGTTTGGATTTGATCTCCGGTGGGATCTCTCTTGCGATCTCTGGTTCGAGTTCAACTTCCACCCTTCCTTTAAAACTTTGAAGTTCCTCCGTCCTGTCTTCGACCCGAAAGTTCCTCATCATGATGATCGTCTCTGCGATCTCCGAGAATTCTCCCAACGCGCCGATCACGAGTATGACAGTTATCCCGTATCGTTTTACCATATCCCTTACCGTGTCCAAGAGGGGGATAATCGGTTCTATGTCGTCTGGTATAAGGTGTTTGAGCCTGTTGTCTTTGATCAGTAAATTCACTGCAGAATCGTCTTCATCTATCAGCATGCCAGCTTCACCGGCCTCCAACGTCTCTGCTATGCATGCTGCCTGTGATGTAGATCCGGATGCTTCGACTGTGGTAAAAGAAGAGGTGTCTTGTTTGTCCGGCAGTGAATGGATGAATGAGCTGATATCAACACCCTTAACCGCCCTTCTGTTCTCTTTATTGGCAAATACCAGTTGTTCGGGTGATTTAACAAATTCTCTTCCGTCTCCGGGTTCAAAAAGGTAATGTGCCACCCCCATCGCTTCCAGCAACGTGGACTTCCCGTGATAATTTGCCCCCGTGATCACAACGAGCTTTCCTTTTTTGATTGCCAAACCCTCTACCTCTCTGTGTTTGAGTTTAAAAGATACTTTCAAGCGTTCTGGAGCATCAAAGGGAACGATGTCAACGTTTTTTACGAGTTTTGAACCGTTCGCAATGAAGCACGCGTAACCTTCCTCCCTCAACTTCTCCCTCAATTCCTCCTGGTCCTCCAACGACTCCTCTAGAGAGATCAGCACCCGTTTCTCTAACTCATTTAAGTTGTGGTATCGATATCTCTCCACAACAAGGAGCATCGAATCGAAGAGAGAGACCGCCTTCCTTCCAAGAATTCTTCTGCCTCTTGCGGGTATGTGGTAGTCGAACCTAAGCTCGATGAGAGAACCGATGGAAGCCGAGTTTCTTTTAAGCACTGCCGAACTGGGTCTTTGTATCGATATCTCCTTTTGATTTATCGTGGAAATTTTGGAAAGGAGAAAGTGGGAGAGAGCCAGTCTTCTGGTTGGTGTTGACCAGAGTTCGGAGGGGTAATCATTTTTTAGCGTGACGAATATTCTGCCCGGCGGAGCAAACGGATCCGCGGGCGTGGTGAGAAATCGTAGGGCTATCCCTTCCTCCTCATATCGTCCTTTAATACGTTTGACCTGCCCATAACCTTTGCCGTCCATCTCCAAAAGAACCGTCTTCAGTCTGGATTTCATGAATGCTGGAAGATTGATCACGTTATTTATAAGGCTTACCAAATCCAGAGTTCCTGAATTTACAGATTCCATATATCGTTTGCATCATCCGATGTCTCAACAGAACCGTTGAGCTCTCTCAATACAAAATTTTCCATCTCGTTTATAGCAGACCCCTTCATTAGATAATGAGGAGAAAAGAAGCCGCGTCTAAATTATCTATTTGAACCTTCATAGATTAAGTCAAGTCTATTCGCATAGAGTCTCCAGTATATGTACTTTTGGACGGCAGATACATCACTGGTAAACAAAGTTGCTATCATTTTCTTTTATTCATCTACACTGGAAGAGTTTTCACGCTTCAATTTGTTCAATATTTCTTTACCAGCATGGAATCCGTCTCCTAATTTGTTTCCAAGTTCCCAATACTCACGCACTGTTGCACAGTACACAAGAGGATTTACTTTAGCGATATCGATTTTATTCTTATTGGAAATATTAATTTTATCCTCATCAACATAAGTTTCTACTATTTCTCCAAGAAATAATACCCACTCTCCCAATTCAACTTCTTTTATGACTACACATTCCATGTTAAATGGACACTCTTTAATTATCGGTGCATCGATTTTAGCGCTCCTGAGAGGTGTGAAATTTATATCAATAAATTTATCCCTTTTTCTTCCCGAAACAATTCCACAGTAATCTACTTCTTTAAATTTATCTGCTGAAGGAATATTGACAGTAAACTCCTTTGCATTCCTGATTGAATCCAGTGAGTACCGGCTTTTCTTCAATGAAATACCGACAACTGGTGGCAAAGAACCCATAATTCCTATCCAAGCTATAGTTATAATATTTGGTTTTTCAAATGAACCACTAACGATAAGGGCAGATGGGATAGGGAATAGTATATCAGAAGGACCTAGTTGAATTTTCATTTTAACTTAGAGTACCAATATTTCTTTCCTTTAAGAAATTTATCAATCCCTTTTTTCTTAATTATTCTTAAATTCTTTATATGAGCGTCCCCATGATTTACCTTCAAGAAGTCGAGTTTTTCGCATGCTTTGAATTCATCACATTCCCAACAGCCCTCGATCTCTTTCTTCTGGCAGCATTTTCTAATCTTACAAAATGGATTGCCTCCGCCACCTTTACAAGCACTTTTGCATCTTAGTTTAACCATCGCTCCCAAGACTTCATAACACTCTTTATAGTGTTTGAACTCCTTAAATGGGATACCTTCAGCGAGTTTATCAAAGCTTGCCTGTCTTAATTCTTTTCTAAGATCTCTTGCCAAATCAGCAACCTTCCCTATATAAGAAAAACATTCTCCACAGTAAAGACCACAATATGCAATTAAGTTTTTATCTTCTTTATCGTTACTCATTTCTTCACCTCTATATTGAATTACTTTTACATCTTAAATATTTTACTGTTACAAACTTTTCAAACTTATTACCCAGCTTTGCATCATCCTACGTCTTGAAAGAATCGTTGATCTCTCTCGATATAAATCTCCTCATCTCATTTATGGCGGATCCTCTCATCAGATAATCTTCATATATTCGGTTCAACGTATCTAAAAAGCGATTCAGAGAATACCTGTCAACCTCAAATTCTATCCCATCATATTTTATATCCATCAGGATAAGTCCGTACGGAGGGAGCGGTTGTATTCCTTCTTTCTCTTCCAAAGAGAGCATCTTATCCAGCCATCCCAAATCTTTTTCTCCATTGGAGATCTTTAGAATGGCGCTCGATAGCCTCCGCACCATATTCCAGGTGAAGCTGTCTGCCACAAAATCTATTGCCGCGTACGATCCAAAGTTTCTTATACAGATCTTTTCGACGTTTCTTATATTACTCTCATCCCTGCTATTATCTCTATTCGTGAAGTTCGTGAAATCATGACTTCCAATCAATCTTTTGATCGCTTCACTTGTTCGATCTAAATTTAGCTCTTTATGAACCATCTGTCTATAATATCTCTTTATGGCGTCTCTTCTCGGATCGAAACTATCATTCACTCTGGAATAAGCCAAAAATTGTATATCCCGGGGCAGACAGGAATTTAAAACCCTTGGTCTGCAAAGATATTCTTTTTCGCAATCTATATCGAAAGATATCACCTGTCCGATGGCATTCACTCCCCTATCGGTTCTTCCAGCATACTTGATGCCCTCAAAAGTCCTTGATTTTATGACTCCTGATTTCATTAGGGCGTTTTCTACCTCTTCTTGTATCGTTCGCATTCCCTTCTGTCTCTGCATCCCAAAATAGTTCCATCCGATGTACGCGAGTTTGAATGCCACCCTCATCTTTAGCTTGATAACCTCTCACTTTTAATCTAATGAACGAATGATTGAGCGTAGGTAAATTATATAACTTACCCTCTGGATAAAGAGACGGAGAAAATCGTGAATGCAATCTTAGCGCTTGAGGATGGTACGGTTCTTAGAGGAAAGGGGTTTGGATGTGAGAAGCTCGTTTTGGGGGAACTGGTCTTTGCCACTCCGATGACCGGATACGAAGAATCTTTGACAGACCCCTCTTATAAGGGGCAGATCCTGATGTTTACATACCCTCTGATCGGTAATTATGGCATAAGCAAGGAGACGTTTCAATCCGATGGGATGAAGGCAGAAGGGATGGTCGTGAGGGAATATTGTAAAACTCCATCTCATTATAAATCTCTTCTCACACTTGAGGAATTTTTGAGAGAAGAGGGGAAATCCGGCATCAGCGAGATAGATACGAGGATGCTCACAATTAAAATGAGGAGATATGGGACGATGAGGGCATCTCTCGCCGTCGGAGAATACGAAGAAGAAGAGGTATTGGAATCTGCAAAAGCCTCTCCTGAGATCGAGCAATTGGATCTGATAGAGAAAGTAACTTGTGATAGACCATACAGGCTAAAAGGAATTGGAAAAAGAGTAGCGGTCTTGGATTTAGGCATCAAAAAAAGCATTTTAAATAGCTTGAAGAGGAGAGGATTTGATATATTCGTTTTTCCATATAAGACAAGGGTGGAAGAGATAGAGAACTGTGAACCTGACGCCCTCTTTCTACCGAATGGCCCTGGGGATCCAAAGAGGGCAAAACATGCCCTAAAGATCGTTAAACATTTTTTGGGGACAATCCCGATCTTTGGAATATGCTTTGGCCATCAGATCATATCTCTGGGAATGGGAGCAGACACTTATAAGCTCAAATTTGGGCACAGAGGGGCAAATCACCCGGTAAAAAATTTAGAGAATGGAAACGTGAATATAACATCCCAAAACCACGGTTTTGCCGTCGATGCCTACTCTCTCAACCACAAAACGAAGATAACGGAGATAAACGCGAACGATGGAACAGTTGAAGGTGTTAAAAATGATTATTATGGGGTTTTAACCACTCAATATCATCCAGAGGCGTTTCCTGGTCCCAGAGATACCGAGAAAACGTTCTTCGACGAGCTAAAGAAGAGGTTGTCGTGAACTACCCCGCCCTAAGGGGCGAGGCTTCCTGTATCATCCTTCTCTTTGAGAAGTCCTCAGGCTTAAATTCGGACAGTCCCTGCCCTACACGTTTTAACCCTTTCTTTAGAATGTTAATTGCGGCATTTTCGTCTCTATCAATT
>CABGHG010000120.1 GCA_902158735.1 Candidatus Methanolliviera sp. GoM_oil | reverse complement strand
TAAAATCAGATTAGAGATGATATAGATGAGATTTAGAAGAACAGAGCAGATATGGATGAGATCTGATGAAAATATCAGTTCTCTCTGTCATTTATCCAAAAATCTCTATAATGAAGCCAATTATCTTATCAGGCAAGAGTTCTTCAAAACTGGAAGATGGATAAGATTCTATGAGTTAAATAAAGAATTAAAAGAATCGAAGAACTACAAATCTTTACCTGCTCAAACAGCTCAGCAAATTCTCCGATTATTAGATAAATCTTGGAAATCGTTTTTTAAGGCGATAAAAGTATGGAAGAAAGAGCCAGAGAAGTTTAAAGCAAGACCAAAACTACCAAAATATAAAAAGAAAGATGCAGAGCATATTTTAGTTTTAACGAACCAACAGTGTAAGATCAAAGAAGATGGAAATCTCAAATTCCCTAAGATGCTCAGATTGGACGTAAAGACGAGATTGGATAAAGAAACTAATTTAAGAGAAGTTAGATTAATTCCAAAAGGTGTTGGATATGCTCTTGAAATTGTATATGAAAAGGAGGCGGATCCAGAAGATTTAGACGAAAACAAAATATGTGGAATTGATTTAGGTGTTAGAAATCTCGTAACTGTAGGAAATAACATTGGAGAGAAACCAATTGTTGTTAAGGGTGGGATTTGTAAGTCGATAAATCAGTTCTACAATAAAGAGATGGGAAGAATACAGAGGATATACGAAAGTCAGAAGATAAAAACAGGTAAAAAATCTAAAAAGCTATTTGATAAGCGTAATCGGAAGATTAAAGACCTTATGCATAAGGTAAGCAGGTTTATCATTGATTATTGCGTTAAAAAAGATATTGGAACTTTAGTTATCGGGAATAACGAAGATTGGAAGCAGAATGCTAATATCGGTAAGAAGAATAATCAAAACTTCGTTCAGATACCTTTTTACATGCTGATAAATCAGATAAAGTATAAAGCAGAAGAGAAAGGGATAAACGTTATCTTACAGGAAGAATCGCATACATCAAGGTGCAGCTTTTTAGATGGCGAATCGGTAGAGCATCACGATCAATATTTGGGGAAACGGTTTAAACGTGGATTATTCAGATCGGCCAAAGGAATAATCATAAATGCAGACGTCCAAGGTGTAGTCGGAAATCTTCGATTTCCGTATCCCAAAAATCTTCGATTTTTGAGGACTTTAAATATAATTAAGAAAGCAATCCCGAAAGCTTTTGCGAAAGTTAGAGCGGACGAGATAGAGGGTGTAGGGCTACATCCATTAAGATGTTTAGTTTAATTATATCTGATAAAGAGATTTGATGACATTTTTATCAAATTTCATAGCCTAATCTGTTGAAATCTAAAAAGTGATTACTATGATCAAAATAGGTTTGGCCGGAAAGCCAAACGGTGGAAAATCGACTTTTTTCAAATCTTCTACGCTTGCCAACGTCGAGATAGCCAGCTATCCATTCACCACGATAGACGCAAATCATGGGATCGCTTTTGCGAGAAGCGTCTGCCCATGCGTCGAAATGGACGAGAAGTGCGGAAATTGTAAGAATGGATTTAGATTTGTTCCGGTGGAGATGATAGATGTGGCCGGCCTGGTCCCTGATGCGCACCTTGGAAAAGGTCTTGGGAATGAGTTCCTGGATAATTTAAGACAGGCAGACGTGATAATAGATGTGGTGGATGCATCGGGTTCAACAGATGAGGGGGGAAACACCGTTGAGATTGGATCTTATGATCCCTTAAAAGAGGTGGATTTCATCGAGAGAGAGCTATCGATGTGGTTCTATGGAATAATAAAGAGGGATTGGGGCAGAACTTCGAGAAAAATTCAGAGCGATGGGATGAAGGTTTTAGCGGAGAAGCTCGCGGGCCTCGGTGTCAGTGAACAGGCGATAAAACGTTCGATAGATGATACAGAACTCCCAGAAAAAACTTCTTCATGGAAAGAGGACGATTTAAGGCTTTTTTCTGAGACGGTCATAAAGAGGAGTAAGCCGATAATCATTGCAGCGAATAAGATGGACATAGCACCGGAAGAAAATTTGTCGAGGTTGGAGAGGCTCGATGAGAAGGGATACAAAGTTATCTTAACGAGTGCGGCGGGCGAACTTGCGTTGAGGATGGCAGAGAAAAATGATTTCATAAGATATATACCTGGGGATGAAGATTTTGAGATCGTGGATGATAAGAGAATTAATAAAAAACAGTTGGACGCGTTAGAATACATAAAAAACATGATGAAAGAAAAGGGTGGAACCGGCGTTCAAAATGTCATAAATACCGCAGTTTTTGATCTTTTGAAGATGATTGTTGTATATCCCGTGGAAAACGAGAAAAAGTGTACGGACAAAGATGGAAACGTCCTTCCAGACGCGTTTTTATTGAAGAAAGGATCTAAAGCCAAAGATCTGGCATATCAGGTTCACAGCGATATTGGAGATGGATTTTTATTCGCGATAGATGCGAGAAAGAAGATGAGGTTGGGAGAAGACTACGAATTGAAGGAGAATGAGATCATAAAGATCGTCTCCTCAAGGTAAACGAGGTGAATATTAACATTAATAAGGGGGTTTAATTCAAATTAAGTTTATGAACGAATATGATCGTGGCTTTCATCCAACATTGAGGATCAAGGGCACAAAGAGTAAGTCCTTACTCGGTAAAAAGATCGTCGTCGGTGTGACTGGAAGTGTTGCGGCAGTAAGAGTGGTCGAACTGTGTAGAGAGCTGATAAGATATGGTGCAGATGTCTATATAGTTATGACAGATGCCGCAAAGAATATTATTCATCCGTACACGCTCCATTATGCATCAGGTCACGATGTAATTGAAAGATTGGTCGGAAAAATTGAGCACGTCGAATTTTTGGGAATGGAAGGAGAAGCCGATATATTTTTAATAGCACCTGCCACCTCAAACACGATAAGTAAAATAGCATACGGGATAAGCGATACCACGATCACTCTCTTCGCTACAACCGCTTTTGGATCTAAGATCCCTATTGCCATCGTTCCTGCGATGCACGAATCTATGTATCAAAATCCGATCCTGCTCGAGAACATCGAGAGGTTGAAAGATTTGGGCGTGACATTCATAGGGCCGAGAATAGGGGAGGAAAAGGCAAAGATAGCAAAGGTGGATGAGATCGTTCTTCATGTGGAGCATATACTCTCCAAGAAGATACTGAAGGGAAAGAGGGTACTCATAACAAGCGGAGCAACAGCGGAACCTATCGATCCGATAAGGATATTGACCAACAGAGCGTCAGGGAAGACTGGGAAAGAACTTGCAAAGGAGTGTTTCAGGCAAGGTGCAGATGTGATGCTTGTGCATAATAGGGAGATAGACACGCTTGGGATCAGTGAGATAAGGGTGGAAAGTGGCGAAGAGATGTACGACGCAGTAATGAGAGAACTCAAGAGAGAGAGATATGATTGTTTGATCAGCGCAGCGGCAATATCAGACTACAAGGTGGAGACGGCCGATACGAAGATCTCTTCGGGGAGCGATATTTTGATCAGGTTGATCCCAACGAAAAAACTCATCGAAGACGTCAAA
Organism: Candidatus Methanolliviera sp. GoM_oil; assembly: GCA_902158735.1. Lineage (GTDB taxonomy): Archaea > Halobacteriota > Methanoliparia > Methanoliparales > Methanoliparaceae > Methanolliviera. The sequence continues at coordinate 1,933 of CABGHG010000120.1, read as the reverse complement.
AAGAAGTTTTTGGATCTGGTTGTCGTTGGATTCAAAGCGGAGACGAACGTGAGCAGGGAAGAATTGATAAAAAGATCACTTGAAAAGAAGGAAAAGGTGGGAATGGAGCTCATCGTGGCAAATGACGTCGGCAAGGGGGGGATGGGTACGCCGGATAATGAGGTTTATATCATAAAGGATAAAGACGAGATAGATCACGTCAAAGGTGCTAAAAAGATCATAGCGGAGAAGATCATCACGAGTTTATCCAGGGTTCTTAAATGATTTCTAGGTGCATGGCATATTCTCCCGCTCACATAACAGGATTTTTCACAACGGAGAACTCCGACGATCCAAGGAAGAAGGGATCGAGGGGCGCCGGAATCGTTCTTGAAGCAGGCTGTCTTACCACCGTTGAAAAGGCAGTACCGAAAAATCGAAGATCTTTGAGCAAGAAAATTTTTATAAATGGGAAGGAAGAGACCGCAAGGACAACAGATGCCGTTCTCTCAAAGATATTGGAAGACGAGGGTGTAACCGTGAGCTCCAGTTTCGCTGTTCCACTGATGGGAGGTTTTGGAGCCAGCGCTTCGGGAGCGATGAGCACTGCTATCGCTATAAACCACTTATATAAAAAAAATCTAACATTTAAAGAAATTTCTGAGGTGGTCCACGTTGCAGAGGTGGAGAAGAAGACGGGTTTGGGCGACGCGGACGCGATCACCATCGGTGGCGGGCTGGTAGTCAGAAAGAGAGGAGGATCTATAAATTATGGATCATTCGATATAGTACCGGTTGAGCCTACAAAGGTTGGATATGTCTTCTTTGGGGAGGTTTCGACAAGAGAAATTCTCGGGGACGATAAAATGATGAATAGAATAAACGAGGCGGGACTTAAGAAGCTGAAGGGTCTCCTGAAGAAGCCGACACTCGAAAACTTCATGAACCTCTCTTATGAATTTTCATGCGAGACCGGACTTGCCACAGGTAGAGTGATGGATGCAATTGAGGAAGTTAGAAACAACGGCGGTCTCGCAAGCATGGCGATGCTCGGAGAGACGGTCTTTGCGATCGGAAATTATGCGTCTTTAAAGGATTTTGGGGAGTTGGAGGAGACGGAGATAACGTTTGAACATGCCCATATAATGTAATTTAAAAGAAGATGACTGAGATTCCAAAATCCCACCCAAGGTATGCTTCTCTCATCACAAGAGAGAGACTGATAGAAGCTTATGAAGAGGGGATCTTAGATGAAGGGGCGCTTATAGAGTTCGGCAGAGAGGAGGCGGTTGATTACCTCATCGGGGAGAGAACGATAGAAGAGGCGTACAGATCTACAAAGGTCGCCGTCTCATATATCCTTCTTTCTAAGAATCCAATGATCGTTCTGGATGGCGTTTGTATCGCACTTGCGGCGAGTGAAATAAAAAAAATCTGTGGAGCGCTCGGGCTCTCCGTCTATATCGGAGAAGATTTATCTGAAGTTAGAGAAAGATTGGTTGGACGTTTGAGTCTCTCTCCGATGAAAGAGGGGATCGAGCCAAAGGAACGTATGGATACAGATCTGTTGATCGTTCATGGAAAGAACAAAATCTTTAGGGATTTTAATGGAAGAAAGATCTATTTCGGGTTGAAGATATTTTCAAATGATCTTAAAGAGATGGATGTCGTAATCCTGGACAGCGTCGTCAGATTTTTTTCCACTATCGAAGAAATATTTAATAAATTAAGGGAAAAGAGCAGGAGGGAACTGATTGAAATAACCAAGGACTATAACAAAGGAGAGATACTTATAGACACACTCAACTTCGTCGTAAAGAGGATAGAAAGAATATCGGACCTTCAGTTATAAATAAAAAGAAAAAAGAAAAAAATAAAGACGCTGGTCTATTTTCCGCCGACGATTCACATCCACCGAAGTATCAGTATGACAATGAACGCTATCACAAAGATG
>CABGHG010000119.1 GCA_902158735.1 Candidatus Methanolliviera sp. GoM_oil | reverse complement strand
GATAAAGAATCTAATACTGTTCCGGGAATAGGCGTTCCGTATGAGGAATCAAACCCTGAGATCATCGTGGATAGCTCAAAAGATTCCGCGGAGAAATGTTCAGATATTATCGTAGAGAAGATGTTTAGAGGTGAAGATGACTGAAAATGTTCCATTTTCAGATAGGCACAAATCTTTGATTTGTGCTATGCAGACGAATCTTCGATTCGTCGCCGTGAAAATGTTCCATTTTCATATGCCAAAAATCCAAAGGATTTTTGAGCACTTAAAAAATCGGAGATTTTTAAATGCTTGAGATAGATGAGTTGATCGATTTAACGTCCGAGATAAAAGAAAAGACAAGAAAATACATGAAAGAAGACGTAAATTTTGGAGAATACGTCCCAGAAGGGAAGGAGGACACAAAGAGGATCGATCTCTTCGCGGAGAGGGCATTGGACGAGGCGTTGAGATCTCGTGGGCTCGAGGCGAGAATAATATCCGAAGAGTTTGGAGAGCGAACAATAGGAAAAGATCCGGATTTTACGCTCGTATTTGACCCGGTAGATGGAACGAGAAACGCGGTGAGAGGGATACCATTTTACTGCACCTCTCTGGCATATTCTGAAAAAATAGAGGATGTCTATTTCGATGATATAAGCATGGGGGTTGTTTCAAGCTTCTTTGGCGATCTATACCATGCTGTGGAGGGAGAAGGGAGCTTTATCAACGGAAAGAGATCGCAATGCAAGATTAATAAGGATAGGATACTGATCTCAATTCACGCTTATGATTTTCCACCATTTTCGAGAGAGGATTTGGAGAAGAGGATCGTTATGAGGACGCTCGGTAGTATTGCACTAGAATTGTCTCTGGTCGCTAATGGAGGTCTGGACATTGTTCTCGATACGAGAGGCAAACTCGGCGGATATGACATCATGGCGGGACAGTTGATCTTGAGAGAGAGTGGAGGATATCTAATCGACCTTGATGGGAAGGATATAAACGAACGCGTAACGAAGAGAGGTATCTCCTTGATCGCGAGCAATGACGAAGATTTTATAGCGTATTATCGAGATTTATGAAGAGTTGTGCTCAAAGATGAAGATTTTTTTATCACGGCAAGACGTTTGCACGAAGTTACGGTTTGGATACGTGTTGGTGGAGAAGTTTATATAAGAAGATGCGTTAGATTTATATTCTTTAAACTCTCCCACTTATAATATCATGTGGCTACAGACAAGGATGTATCTTCTCGTAGGTCTGATGTTTGCGATCCTTTACGCTCTAATAGCAGCGATCTCCACTCTCGCCGGGGTGAAAAATTTTGGTTTCTTTGCAGGTTTAGCTGTATTCATCGTCTTCATACAGTACATGATCGGACCAAAGATGGTAGAACTTTCAATGAGGGTTAATTATGTCTCCGAAGATGAAGAACCAGATCTGCATAGGATGATAGGAGAACTTGCGGAGAATGCCGGAATACCAAAGCCAAGGGTTGGGATATCCAATATCCAGATACCAAACGCCTTCGCATTTGGAAGATCGAAGAGAGATGCACGGGTCTGCGTCACGAGAGGCATACTAAATATTTTGAATAGGGATGAGCTCAGAGCAGTCCTGGGGCACGAGATATCACACGTGAGACATAGAGACATGGCGATAATGACCATCTTGAGCGTTATTCCATTGATATGTTATTACATCGCATTGAGCACGATATTTTCCAGAGGAGGTGAGAGAGGGAATGCCGCTCTGATCGGAATCATCGCGTTCATATTCTACTTCATCACCAATCTGCTCGTCCTCTATGGATCGAGGATCAGAGAGTATTACGCGGATGCGGGAAGCGTTGAGCTCGGAAATCAGCCCCAACATCTGGCTACCGCCCTTTATAAACTTGCATATGGATCTGCAAAGGTCTCAAAAAGATCTTTGAAGGAAGTGGAAGGGACCAAAGCTTTCTTTGTCAATGACGTCTCGGCGGCGCGAGAAGATATTAAAGAATTGAGAGATATAGATCTGGATATGAGCGGCACGATTGACCGGGATGAGTTGATCTATTTGAGAGAGAAGGAAATAAAACTGAGTACGTCGGACAAGCTGATGGAGATCCTTGGTACGCATCCGAATATGGTCAAGAGGATAAAACACCTCTCTTCATTGGCGTGAGGAATATAATATGGACAAGAGACAGACGGAAGTTAGGACGTTGAAGAAGGGAGGATATATCATCATCGATGAGGAACCCTGCGTCATCATGGGAATGACGACTTCGAAGCCGGGAAAGCACGGCTCTGCAAAGGCCAGGATGGATGCTATAGGGATATTCGATGGACAGAAGAGATCAATCGTTCAGCCGGTGACCGCAAAAATTTATGTCCCGATCGTGGAACGAAAGACTGCCCAAGTGATATCCATATCAAGAGATACCGCCCAATTTATGGACATGGAAACGTATGAAACGTTCGAGTTGCTGGTGGCCGAAGAATATGCAGATAGGATGGAGCAGGGGAAAGAGATCACCTACATGGAGTCGTTAGGGAAGAGAAAGATAGATATGCGGTGAAATTTGCGGATGCAAACGCGGAATATAATAATTCAGATATCGTTATAGTGGGGGTTCCATTTGACGGTACCGCATCGTTCAGAGACGGGGCAAGGCTTGCCCCCGATCGAATAAGGGAAGCTTCCTATAACTTTGAGACGTATTACAAAGAATACGATGCTGAGATAACCGAAGTCTCTATATGTGATCTTGGAAACTTGAATGTTAACTCGGTGGAAGATACTGCTCTTGAGGTAAAAAAAAATGTAGAGAAGGTTCTAAACGATGGAAAGATGCCGATCTTATTAGGAGGAGAACATTCAATAACGATCCACTCGGCAGGTGTCTTCAAAGAGCTATGTGATGGCTTCTTCATATCTTTGGACGCACACCTTGATCTAAGGGATACCTATGAAGAAACTAAGTATAGCCACGCATGCGTCGCGAGAAGAGTATTTGAGAGATTTGGTAAAGCTATGGCATTGATCGGCATTCGAAGTGGATCGAAAGAGGAATATGCGTTTTTAAAGGAGATGGGTATCGCATCTTTCTCCGCGGAGGACGTAAAGAGCAGAGGTGTAAAGGATATCGTTAGGACAGTTAAAAAGAGATCTTTTGGGAGAAAGATATACCTCTCATTGGATATGGATGCGATAGATATATCCTTTGCCCCCGGCACAGAAAACCCAGAGCCTTACGGTCTAAATCCTTCTGAAATCAGAGCGTTTATCTCAGGTTTTTCTAAAGAGGTTTCGGCGTTCGATCTCGTTGAGGTATCGCCGAAGTACGATCATGGGGAGACCTCTCTCCTCGCAGCAAGACTCATAAGAGACCTCATCATGGAGAAGTACTTTGGCTGACATACACCCAAATTAAAGTTCCTAAACCAAGATTCGGATCTATTTTCCATGAAGAAGGAAAGACATATGGACAGAGATCTTGGCGTCAAGATCCACACTATAGAGATTTTGTTAGTTCCCTGTAAATTTAGGCTCTCTTCTTTGTAAACGCGCCATCGTCCCTTCTTTTACATCTTCCGTCTGAAGACATAGACTCTGTCCATACACCTCATTCTCCAATGCGGCTCTCAAGTTAGTATCAATAGCACTATTTATCGCCATCTTAGAAAGCCCGATCGCCACAGGCGCACCTTTGGCTAATTTCTCTGCAAATTTCATCGTTGCAGATTCAAGTTCATTTGCCGGTACTACTCTGTTCACCAAACCTATTCTCTCCGCCTCTTTTGTATCTATTCTATCCCCTGTAAGTATGAGCTCTTTTGCCTTCCCAAGTCCCACCAATCTCGCCAATCTATATGTCCCACCAATATCTGGAATGAGCCCGAGTTTTACGTACGTCATCTCAAATCTTGCATTCTCCGATGCTATCCTAAAATCGCATGCGAGAGCAAGATCACATCCATTACCCATCGCATATCCGTTCACCGCGGCAATTACAGGCTTCTCTAACCTCTCTAATCTAAATATCTCCTGTAACCTTCTGATGGTACTCCTGAATTCCAATGGAGACATACCGACTATGGTGGCGGCGTATGTGAGATCCAGACCGCTACAAAATGCCTTGCCGGCGCCTGTGATGATCACCACCCTTATATCCTTGTCCTCTCGAACGTCCTCAATCACAGTTCCAATCTCTGAATACGTCTTTTTGTCCAGGGCATTCAATACATCTGGCCTATTTAACGTTATTTTTCCGATCCTATTCTCCTTCTCAAGGATAATATTTTCTAAGTCCATATCACCTCCATTTAATTTATAATATATTTACTTTGTCCAAGAAGACTTTGTTGAGATTATCTCTATCATGAAATATCTTTTTTAGTGAGGAAGATATATTTAAATTGTTAATTGAAGAGATGGTTTAAAGATGCCTTCAAAGAATTTTAGGTGCGTTTTAACGGACTGGAATTATATGTACAACCTCTGCCAAATTCTTTCTAAAAAGGTAAAAGAGTCCAAATTCGAACCAAACATCATCGTGGCGCTCGCGCGGGGGGGATGGTTCGCCGGAAGAGTTTTATGCGACTTTTTGGATCTCAAGGACCTGGTAAGTCTGAAGATGGAACACTACGTCGGAGCGGCGATAACGGGAGATTGTGCAAGGGTGAAATACTTGATCGATGATACCGCAGTTAAGGGGAAGAGTATTCTCGTCGTCGATGATATAACGGATACAGGGAAGAGCATCAATGGTGCAAAAGAATATCTCTTGGCAAAAGATCCTAAAGAGATTAAAATATCCGTTTTGCAGTGTTTATATACATCTAAAGCCAAAACAGACTATTATGGAGAATATTTGAAAGAATGGGTATGGATAATCTACCCATGGAATTTTATCGAGGATATGATCGATATCATATCGAAGATGATGAGAGAAGAAGAGAGAAGGTGGAACATGGAAGATATAAGAAGGGGACTTAGAGATCACTACCAGATAGATCCAATATCATTCGAGATCATTCAACCAAATAGATTGGGAGAAGTTATAAGAGAGATGGTCGATAGGAAGATCTTAAAGTTCGAGGGAGGAAAATATGAAGAGGCAAACGGCTGAAGTTGGAATCATCGGAGGCAGTGGAATATATGATCCGAGTATCTTTGAAGATACAAGAGAGCTAAATATCGATACACCATTCGGCAGGCCTTCCGATAATGTTATAATTGGGAGATTGGGGAAAAGAGAAGTCGCTTTCATCTCGAGGCACGGTAGAGGGCATATCTATTCTCCGACGAAGGTCAATTACAGGGCAAACATATTTGCGCTAAAGAAACTAGGTGTGAAGAATATAATAGGTGTATGCGCGGTAGGAAGTCTCAAAGAGGAGATAAAACCATTGGATATCGTCATACCGGATCAGATATACGACAGGACAAAATACAGAAAGAATACATTTTTCGATGACTTCGTCGTTCACGTGGGTTTTGCAGAGCCGTTCTGTAAACGCCTTTCAGATAAATTATATGCGACGGCAAAGACGATGGGATATAGGGTAAGGCTTGGTGGGACATATCTCTGTATCGAGGGGCCTCAATTCTCTACCAAAGCGGAATCTAATGTATATAGAAGATTGGGGTTCGATGTCGTTGGGATGACCGCCATCCCGGAGGCTAAACTTGCG
>CABGHG010000118.1 GCA_902158735.1 Candidatus Methanolliviera sp. GoM_oil | reverse complement strand
CTGGTCTTTCTATTATTTCCGCACCACATTCCCTCGATATCTCTGCAATTTCTGCATCTTCGGTGGAAACTACAACTTTATTTATATATCTTGATTTCAATGCAGCCACGATAGAATAAGCAATTAAAGGCTTTCCAGCCAATAACCTTATATTTTTCCTTGGTATTCCTTTGCTTCCCCCACGTGCTGGGATTATTGCTATGATTTCCATTTTTTCATTCATTGACTGCTGCTATTCTTCTCGACTATACCTATTATTGTTTCTGCAATAACCTCGCCACAGTTGTCAAAGTTCTTAAACATTCTGTTTTTCAGCCACTTCTGTTTTTCAATCACTTCTCTGCAGTTCTTCTTACTACTCAATAGTGATAACACCTCATTAACCATAACGCTCGGATCGTCGACCGCTTTCCGCCATCCAAACGATGAGAGGTCATACGCTTTTAGATAGGGAGCCCCTGTAAAGTTTACCTGAAGTACAGGAATATCACAAGCAATCGCTTCCTGCATCCCAGTAGACGTTGCTGCTATTACAACATCCGAATTCGCCAGTATTTCATAGAAGTCCGCTTCACCCCGTATAAGCATAGTGTTCCGCAATTCTTCTCGTGTGAGAATTTTCTCCATCTCATTCTTTACATTTGATTCGTTTAAATTTTCTCGTGGGTGCAATTTAATGATCATATTCACATCACCAGATAATTCAGTCCTGAGCTTCTTCAATGCGCAGAATGTCATTTGAGTATCATACATTGCCCCCTGAGAAATATAGGTAACATTCTTTTTGTATTTTAACTTACTGATTTTTTTATTGAATTTTGTATTCTTTATTCTTTGTAACTCTATATGGTTTTTAAAATACTCATATCTCGGCGAGCCCAGTGCCAGAACGTTAACGGTATGGTCAAGCCATTCATCTAATGAATCTTTAGATACCTCATCAAGAGTAAACCAATAATCTGACACATACGGGTGACCGTGCCCTTTCCCACCGATTCCATGCTGCAGAACAAATGTTGGTATCCCTCGCTCTTTACACAACTCAAATGCCGTGGTAAAAACGATTGAAACTGCACCCTTCAAATCAAACGTGTTGAAAACCTTCTCGAAGAAATAATACTGGATCAACTCGGTTTTCAGATGAAATTTTATGAAATTTTTATCGATATCTATTAGCCGTTTGACATCATCCTCCACACTTTGAGATTCCAGTAACCCAAATTTCCCTTTTGATTCTTTAATAATTGTTAAATATTTTACTAATGGCAGGTTTTTTAATTCATATTCAAAAAATATGATTTTTGTGTTTTTTAGTGCATCAAAATCATCTTTGTATCTTGCATACACCCCTTTAAACGTAACAACCAAACTTTTCGCTTTATCATCCATGCTTTCCAGAACTGGTAAAGCTGTGATTGTGTGGTCTGTAGTGTTGAGGACGAACAGGTAATCGAAATCTTCATTTTCCACATCCCGAAGTGTACGCACATTTGGGTATTTGACTTTGTAATACTCATCTTCAAGCCTTATCAAAAATAACCTCCAGAAAAACAGGGCAGGGAGTATGAACACGCCTTTCAAAAAATTTAATTGGCCATCGAAAGGACTTATTTTTCTCCTATCTTCCAACAGGTACGGCAACTTTGAAAATATGGCATCTCTATTGATTAAATCGTACAACCCATAATAAAGAGACTCTTTCCATGCCCCAAATTCTTTATTGATCCTTCCATATATTTCTTCTCGTTCCGCATTTTTACTTCTTTGCCACATATATTCACCCTATATAATTTAGTCGATATGTTCAATTAATCGCCATATTCTTTTAGCAATTCACCAAATTTTTTGATAAATACCGAAGTATCGAACTTCTCAGCAGTTTTCATACATTCATGCTTCATACTCTCAAGTTTCTCAGCCGAGAGTGTACATATTTTACGTTGCAACTCAGAAACGGTATCAAAATAGAATCCATTTACACCCTCCACTACATACTCAAGGGGACCGCCCTCCCGCACAGAAATAACGGGTTTACCCGAAGCCATTGCTTCAAGAGGGGTCATCCCAAAATGTTCCTTATAAGGGGTGAAAATAAACGCCTTACATCTCGAATAATAGTCTATCAATTCATCCTGCGGAAGTGCATTCAGTAGGGTAATATTATTTATCCTATGCTTCTTTATGTATTCAGAGTAAACTCCATATAGTGGACCAGTGCCAATAATAACTAATTTTTCGTTCGCACCTCTAAATGCTTCTATCTGCCAATCTATCCTTTTATACGCTTCAAAACGAGTTACCGATAGATAATAATCCTCGGAAGATCTAAATCTATACTGATCGACATCTATGGGTGGGTAAATCATATCTTTAACCCGACTTCCAGTAATGTTTTGATATATCGCAGCTACCATTTCGCTGTTGGCAATTACTCGTTGATTATCCAATCCTCTAGTAAATTCTTTCCAGATCATCTTATCTGCATACTGCATTAAAGACTTTTTTCCCAGATATCGTTTATGTTCCTGCGCAGTTAAGTAAAAGTGATGCGGTATACCACCCAGATAATATAGATATGGTATATCTCTCCGAATTGCACTGAGGTATATGCTTCGCGGATATGAGTATATCATGAGGTCGACTGTGTTTTGCAATGACCTAAAATCTCTAATCATAGATAAAATAGATGATTTGCTATCATTTTTAGATACATTGATTATGTGTTTAGTTATCCCGGGGAAATACCGGTCAAGGTCATCTCGAGCCCAAGATGTGTATATGTCCACGCCCAGATCTCTTGCTAAGATATAAGCCACTCTCTCAACACCACCTATCCCATCTATTTTTGGTAAAAATATCCCTACGTTACCCATATAAACCGCCTGCACACCTTTGCTTGCTGCACCCCATCCCCCATAAGAAACAACCTCGTGGTCGTGGAAGGTATTCAAGTGCTTCGATCAGATACGAGATGCCTTTTTCATGCGAAAGTCTTCCTGTGTTTATTATGTTCAGATCCGGACTCGGATCAACTCCGAATGTATGCGCCACCCATGTTTTTTGTTTTTCCCGGTTCATCATCTTAAACTGGGATGTATTCACACCATTAGGAACCACTTTAATCGTTTTATTCATCATTCTCGCCCCGGATGATTCATATATCTGTACATATAACCAAGAAATACCGTAGCAGTAAACAGCCCCAGAAAGAAAATCTGTACCGCCGGAACAATTTTAAACCGCAAAATCTCCTTAACCCTCCCAAAAACCCCCACGTACACCAGATCCCGGAGAAAATCGCCTTCCACATCCATCGAATATCCCATCTCCGCAATCATCCTCTTGGAGTAGCCCTGCCAGAACGCGCGCCTCATAAGAAACGTGACTTTCGTGCGCGCTGAAACGATCTTGTGATGAACAATCGCATCAGGATTATACATAACACCCTTCCCAAACTGTCCCTTCATCCGCGCGCACATCTCAGTCTCCTCCCCTTGCAGCGCGCCGCTCCCACGAACACCCATCTCTCCTCGAAAACCCCCGAGCGCGTCCAGCACCTCCGTCCTGAAACTGATATTTGACCCAAACGTGTTCCTGACCTCTGTTATCCCCTCTGCAAACCCCCTGTGTGTCGCACCGATCAACCAGTAATACTCTTCAGGCAGGAAATTCATCTTCCCTCCGATCCAGAGCGGCACAATTTTCCCGCCCGCTGCTATCGCATCGTACTCATCATACATGCGCACAAGTTCCTTGATCCAGTCCCGGTCCGCAACCGCATCATCATCAAAGAATACAATCACCTCGCCTGATGCAACATCCACCCCACGATTCCTGCTTTCGGAAAGCCCCACGTTCGTCTCATTTGATATCACTTTATCCGCGGGAACGCCATCTTTCATAATCTGATCATACAGCGCTTCATCCCCATCGACAACCACGATAAGCTCCAGATCCTTATACGTCTGGTCAACCAGGCTTTCGATGGCATCCACCAGATCCGGATACCTATCGAATCGATGCGAGCAGGTTATTACTGATACTAACATAATTGGTCATCTCGTCATCTACACTTCCAGCTTATTTCTTGTTTTTTGCACAATTTTGTTGTGGTTGAATTGATCCCACACAAGCGGTAAAAGCCACCGGATTTAACCACAGAGAGCACAGAGTTTTTAAATCGATCCTCTGTGTCCCTCTGTGTCCTCTGTGGTTGTATTCCCTACCGATGTCGTTTATGTCAATCGCGTTGTTATGCGTCCAGCTGACCACTACATTTTTTTGCACAATTTTTGCACAATTTTTGCACAATATGCACAATTTCTGCATATCATTTGAGTGGATATCTTGCACTTCTCTTTCCCTCGCCGATCCGTTTTATAACCCCCTTTTCAACCAGACCATTTAAATCAGTAGAAGCTGTATTTCTTGAAACCCGATTCTCGAGATTATAGTAGATCATCAGACGGGTGTTATAACGATACCCAAACTATTTAATTCATCTGTAGCAAACATGAATCCCGAGGTGTATATTCATTGGCTGGAAAGAAGAACAAACAAAACGAATCTGTGAAGAGAGGAAAAGGGCAGAAAATCAGCAAAAAAGAAATTGCAGAGCCAGAACACCCACTTCCACAACATGCCCGCCAACCTGCTGAAACCCAACGTCCGTTGATTGAACGGTTGAAATCAAGCGCCCCTTATGGCGCGCTGCTCACAATCATCTTTGCAATAGCGCTTTATATCCGCGCCGTACTCCCGTACAAGAGCGTCTTTCTCACAGACGGCACGGTCAGATTCGGTGGAAACGACCCGTGGTACCACATGAGAATCGTTGATTACATACTACATAATTATCCGCATACCCTGACGTATGACGCATTTACAGAATTTCCTTATGGGCATTTTCAGCACTACGGTCCGCTTTATGACCATGCGATCGCCTTCATATCGATCGTTCTCGGATTCGGGCAGCCCAGCACGCATCTTGTCAACACCGTCGGAGCGTATTTCCCGACAGTTCTTGGCGCGCTCGTGGTCATCCCGGTATATTTCATCGGCAAACACCTGCACAATCGCGGCACAGGGATTCTCGCAGCATTGATCATCGCAACACTCCCTGGACAGTTCCTATCCAGATCGTTGCTCGGATTTACCGATCACCATGTCGCAGAGACTCTTTTTTCCACTGCAACCATTCTGTTTTTAATGCTCGCGCTCAGAAGCGCACGCACTCAGAACCTCTCATTCAGCGACCTGAACAAAAACTGGCGCGCCATCAAGTACCCACTTCTCTATGCCACTCTGGCTGGTCTTGCGTATGCGGCATATCAACTCTGCTGGACAGGCGCGATACTCTTTGGTCTGATCATAATGCTCTCAGCGATCATCATCTGCATCGCCGAACACATCAAGGGCAGCTCAACCGAGTACATAACCATAGTTGGGGCAATTGCATTCGGACTGGAGGCGCTTCTGATACTGCCGTGGATACACACGGAATCCGGATTCTCAGGGAATTATTCGCTGCTGCACGTTACCACGTCTATTACTGCGATCATTGTCCTCGTGTTGATGTACATCGTATCAAAGGAGATGAACCGCAGGGATCTGAACCGGTATTACTATCCCGCGGTAATAGTTGCAGGCGCGGTGATTGGTTTCGTTCTATTGAGCGTTCTTGCTCCTCCTTTAACC
>CABGHG010000117.1 GCA_902158735.1 Candidatus Methanolliviera sp. GoM_oil | reverse complement strand
GTTACCTCTTTGGAGTGTTCACCAGCTATCTTTAGCCAACGACATATTGCACTCTTATCGTGTCCGGTAGCTCTGGCTGTCCCTCTTATGCTTCCCTTCTCAGGAATCATTTAAAAATCTCCGATTTTTAAGTGTGCAAATCTTCGATTTGCACTCATCGCTAATGTCCTTAAAACCTCTTCTTTGGGTGTTACAAGATTAAAGAAGATCGTACCTCTCGTCTCACTGAAACAGTGACCACATGTCTTACACCTAAATAGCCTCTGCTCCTTCTTTCCATACTCCTCCTTTAAGATGACGTTTCCTTTACCTTTCTTCCCGTAAGTCGGAACACTCCTCATTCGGACACCAATATTCTGATACATCAATATTTAAGTACACTCCCATCCCCAAAAGGTGATATGACCTTCTGGTAGATAAATCTTTTCAGTACTCAGAGGACACGACCTAATATCTTGATTAACAGGTTTTATGCTTCCTTCTGGAAAGCTTTTATGAGATATAGCATCCCCTGGACAAATGGCAACACAATGACCGCATGAGATGCACATCTCTTCGTGAGTAACTTCGGGGATAGAATCTTCCTCTTTTTGGATAAATATATTCATCGGACAAGATAGGATACAAATATCGCATATTTTACATAAATCCGGGTTAATTATTATCTTGGACATAGTTTATTTCCTTTTAAATTTTTTCTTATAGTCTTTCACCTTTACTGCGCTGTATAACCTCCATCTATTACCAGCTCGGAACCGGTAACAAACTTCGACTCATCGGATGCAAGATAGAGAACACCATAAGCAACATCGATTGGCTCACCTATGTGTCCTATTGGCTGTGAACTATCCAAGAGTTTTCGCCCAGCCTCAACATCTCCCTCTCCAAAATATTGTCCGCCTTTTTCCTCCATAGCAGTTCTAATCCAGTTGGGGTGAACAGAGTTAACCCTGATATTATAACCTGCCTGTGCACAATCGAGGGCAGCAGATTTAGTAAAGATTCTTACATCGCCTTTACTTGCGCTGTATGTCTCGAAGCCGGGAACTCCTACAATTCCCGCGATAGATGACATATTGATGATTGAACCGCCACCACTCTTCTTCATCGCCTCTATGCCGTATTTGGTCCCCAAGAAGACGCCATCCAAATCGATGCTCATTAGCCAACGCCACTCCTCCAATGAAATGGTTTCAACGTTATCCTTCGCTCCCAATCCAACACCGGCATTGTTCACAAGGACATCCAGCTTTCCAAACTTCTGTAATGTCTGCTTGATCACCCTTTTCCAATCTTCTTCCTCAGAGACATCGTGTTCGAGAAAGATAGCTTTATCACCGTTGGCTTTTATTTCACCGGCAACTTTTTCTCCTTACTCATTGATACCAGTAACGACTACTTTGGTTCCTTCCTTTGTCAATAACAAAGCACATTCTCTGCCAATACCTGACGCTCCTCCTGTGATCAAAGCCACTTTATCTTTTACTCTATCCATTTTTAATCTCCCTTTTTAACTCTCATTCTATTGCAACAATCTCCCTCTATCTTCAGATCCATCTATCCTCTCTCAATACCTTTTTGTCTATCTTACCTGTGCTTGTTTTCGGCAGTTCTTCTATGAAGATCGCTCGTATGCTTGATCTATCCTATCAATCTTCAAGTTCAAATACCATCTCACAGTAATCATCACCGGCATTCAAATAATGGGTATGATACGACCTTAGCTTGGGATTTAGCATATCGCAGATTAAATCACAGGCATCCGGGGAAATCTTTGAGCATAACTCAAGGTTCCAGTTACCATGGCAAAGACAATCATATTCCCTTACCGTGGCACGTTTTTCTGAGGATTCAATTATCTCCCCTCTCACCATCTGCAATTGGTGGGCATCCCTTAACTATTTGCGAAGCTCCCTTCGCATTCTTCTCATACGTTCCTACAAGTGGCTCAAAACCCTTACGGCACATGTCTATGAAAATCTCTGAGGTCAATTCAAGCCCTTTTTCCTTCCCATATTCTCTACTCAGGATATCATAGCTGACCTTACCAATTGTACCCGTATTGAATTAAGCGTATTTGCCTTCATTTGGTCTGTGACTTCGTTTTTTACTCTGTCCATTTTTTATCCCCTTTTCTTACCCTCAGCGAGGTAATCGTAGATGACGTCTCTGTAGGTCATGGTGCAATCAAAATTGAAATAGAAACCTCCCTGCACTTCCTTAATCGCGATCTTATGTAGAGGATCGACAGGCGAGGTGCTGAATTCTAAAGTCGCCCTGCCCTTATACACCTGCTTAACCTTAAAGTTCTCAAAGGTTGTAGAAGTAATCTGCATCACATCGGGCGGTGCATCCCTCTTCACCGAAGGGATCATCTTAAGGTTGAACCAAGGCAGATTAGGCTGAAGCTCTTCAGGACTCCCCAGCTCGGCCAGCTCCATTGCAGCTCTGATCAGCTCAATCCCCCCACGTTCCACCGTGGCCGTTAGCACTGCCTCCTTTTCCGCGAATATGACACGGGCCTCCTTCTTAGGCTATCCCCAAACCTCCCGGCCGCAAACGACGGGCATAACCTCATCAGTGTAGAGGCACACGGCGTATTGGCCGGTTATCTCATTAAAGGCCGATGGTGCAGCCAGAACTACCTCGTTGAAGGAACCAAACCCACTGACGTTACAACGGTTGAGGCTGATTAACATGAGGTTTCGGGGTTTGGGACAAGGGGCTCTGGCACTAGCTCTCTGATGATCTCTGGGGTCGTTTTAAACAAGAACTGTCCCATCCAGCTATCTATACTCACGCGGCGATCTGCCGTAGAGTGGAGCTGTCCTAGGGATACTGTAGGCATCCTCGATAGTTGATTTATGCGACATTTTTCTTCTCCTTTTTACCTCATTGTATTCGTCCATCTCATATAAATTTTTTTTATCTTATATTTGCCAAAAATTCCAACACGGTCTGGTTGAACTTGTCCGGGCATATTCTTCTTCTCTACCAAATCAAAAGTTTGCTCCTTCTATAGCTTCAACCAAACGGAGAAGAGTCTCATTCACCTCGCATTTGACACCGTATTTCCCCCCCCCAAGATCCACAACAACCCCATTTATCTCGTTTATTTCGGTTCTTCTCCCTCTGTCCAGATCTTGGAGCATCGAAGATCTATTTTCGACGGTTAGTCTTGCAACATCTTCTTCGATCTGCAAACTACATTGGGCTTTTATCAGCCGTAAACTTCACCATTATTTGGTTCTCTGCCATTCCATCATTGATGCAAAGATTTACATATTTCCAAGAGCCCCCTCAATCTTCTCTCAAGTTTATTTGTCATCTCACCTATCTTCTCTTCGTCTTTCTTTAGTTCTTCTTTTCTTACTTCTATCATCCTCTTGACTTCCAAATAAGAAGTGCCGCCCAAACTATCCCTTCTTTTTATATTTTCTCTTATATCTAAGGCAGATTTAACCTTTTCTTTGCTCAAACCGATCTTACTCAATCTTTCTCCGATCTTTTCTAATGATATCTCATCCAATTTTGTAAATATCTGCGATTGATCCCTATCTTCTCCTTCCCTCGCCAGTTCTCCAACGATTGAATGAGCAGTTCTGAAAGGTATTCCTGTTTCTCGAACTATCGTATCTGCAAGTTCTGTAGCCACCGTAAAGCCTTCTTTTGCCCTCTTCTCCATCTCTCTCTCGTTTACCTCTAATGTATTCAAAATCCTATTTAAGAGATTTAAAGTCATCTCCACAATCTCCACAGATCTATAAATATGTATTGAAACCTCCTGATTGTCCAAATTATAGGAGAAGGGAAGAGATTTACAGATCGAAAATGCGGCAGTCAGATAACCGATCAAACTTCCTGACCTTGCCCTCATCAGCTCAAGAGCATCCGGATTCTTCTTCTGCGGCATTATGGAACTTGTGGATGCGAAAGAATCCTTTATCTCGATGAAATTAAATTCCGATGTACTCCACAATATCAGCTCTTCTGCCATTCTGCTTACGTCTATCATCAATATCGAGAGAGCGGAGAGCACCTCTAAGATGAAATCCCTGGCACTCACAGCGTCCATCGAATTCTCTATCAGATCATCAAATCCGAGCAAATAAGCGGTTCTTTTACGATCAATTTTGAAACCGGTGCCTGAAAATGCCGCAGAACCGAGAGGAGATACGTTTACCCGCTTATAGGAATATAAAAGCCTATCAAAATCCCTTTTGAACGCATCGTGGTGCGCCATGATGTGGTAGGATAGAAGTACAGGCTGGGCGTGCTGTAGATGCGTGTATCCCGGCATGATTACGCCAAAATTTCTTTCAGAGAGCCTTATCATCTCTCTCCTTAATTCGATGAGTAAGTTCATTGTCTCCAGTAATTCATCTCTCAATTTAAATCTCAAACACGTTGCGACCTCGTCGTTTCTCGATCTTGCCGTGTGCATCTTTCCCCCCACATCTCCAATTTTTTCGATCAATCTGCTCTCGATCGCAACGTGAACGTCCTCGTATATCTCCAATTCTTCCTTCTTTATCCCATCTCTCTTTATCTCAAGAAGACCACTCAATATCTTTTTTGCGTCCTCCTTTCCAATTATCCCACACTCCTCCAACATTGTCACGTGGGCAAGATCGAGATAGATGTCGGCAGTAAAAAGCCATCTATCCACATCCAAGGAGACCGTATATTGCTTAAATAACTCGTCTTCCTCCTCTTTCAACCTGCCTCTCAATATATCTTTCATCTTCGTTCCCTTTTTTATTCATCTTTACCTTCAAACGGATAAACATACTCGAATTCCTCGTCCTGAAGATAACTTCTTCCCAGTTTCATACAGATCTCTGCTTTCATAAGTTCCCTTCCTAAGTATGCGATGTGTTCCTTTGAACTCGCCAAATCTTTCTCGATGATCGTATCTAGTATCTCTTTCGCACCCTTCCCAAGAATCGTGCATCGCCTATGTATCGCGTAAATCCATCCATCCTTCACGTTTATCAAGAACCCGCCAAGTGGATCGATCTTCCACTCCTTCTTCTCTTTTGCCGCAACGATCTTGGTCGTTTGAAAAAAACTCGTCTTTTTTCTCTTCTCTTTAAATAAGAGGAGATCTATTCCCAGATCTTTTGGTGGCATTCCTCTATTCTCGGAGAGAAACATCATCTCAGAAGCTCTTCTAAGTTCATATATACTCCCAAAACATTTCTGGCTGTATTCTGGTGTGAACAATATATCTGCATTTAGTTCTGATGCCAGACCTGCCAAGATAGCATTTACTCCGACAGAGTCTGCATCTATTAGCTCTGAGACATTTCCAACGCCGAAAAATAGAGGAATATCTTTAAATTTTCCCCTTATTTTTTTATATCTCTCCAATGACGCGACGAGCCCCTCTCCCACGTGGTTCAAGATCGGATCCGCGACGATCTTTTTTATTTCAAGTTCTCTTGCAAGATTCAAATTTTCGTCTAAATCGGAATCTTCTTCCGCTATAATGGTAACGGCTGAATCTGTTTCTGCAATCTCTTCTCCGATACCATCCAATATCTCTTTATTTGCGCTCAAAAGCATATCTGCTCTGCCGCATCCGGATAGAAGAAATTCTGGAACCGAAGTATCGATTGAGAACGGCAGATCAAATCCCAATGCGACGTCAATACTTCTCTCGGCATCATCCACGTCTGCATCCATCGAGATCCCC
>CABGHG010000116.1 GCA_902158735.1 Candidatus Methanolliviera sp. GoM_oil | reverse complement strand
CTCTTTTTAACACCAACGAAGATAAAGATGAAGACAGAAATTAAGGCGAGAAGAAGAGGTATGTGAGAGATATTTGAGTAGCCAATCAGCGAGGAAAAGCCAAAGATCGCAATAATCGCTCCGAGAGCATATAAAATTTTGTCGATCATGATTATCCTCTTCCAACCTTCTTCTGAATCCTTACGCGTATGAGATCCGCAATCACGTTCAATACGGTCACGATGATCAAGAGGAGAACACCTATCCCGAAGAGTGAGTGATACTGGAGAGAACCACGCGCCGCCTCCCCCATCTCACTTGCGATCCTCGCCGTCATCGTATCTCCACTCTGAAAAAAATTGAAGAAAGGAGAAGGAACTCTCGCCACACATCCGACGACGAGCATGATCGCCATCGTCTCTCCGAGCACCCTTCCAATCGCGAGAAGGATAGACGCCATAATACCGGATATGGCAGATGGAAGAACAACCCTCCTGATCGTCTGCCAACGAGTTGCGCCGAGCGCCAGACTCCCCTCCCTAAGATCTTTTGGAACGGACGTTATGGCATCGTCTGATATCGTGATTATCGTCGGAAGCGCCATAACACCGAGCAAGATCGATCCTGCGAGGAACGAATGGCCATCTATCATATCAAATGTGTCTCTAAGAGAGGTTAAAAGGAGGACAACGCCGATGAATCCATAGACAATTGAAGGGATGCTGTTCAACAATTCGACCGTCGGTTTCAGGATATTTCCCATCCGTGGCGGAGCGAGCTCGGAGAGGAATATTGCGCTTGGAATACCAAGTATTGTCGCAAATCCAACCGCACCGATTGTCACGAGCAAAGAGCCAATTATTAAGGGAGCCATTCCATACGTGCCAGTCTCCATCCGCCATTTCGTTCCAAATATGAAATTGAAGACGCCGTTCTCCAGAAATGCAAAAGCTCCCTCTTTCATCAAGAAGATGAATATGAATAAAATAACGACGATCGAAGAGATTGCCGCTATAAACAATAGATCTTCGATCAGTTTCTCCTTTATATTCTTGAAATTCGCTCTCATCTGACCGATACAAATCCTTCCTCTTTGATGATCTTTTGACCCTCTTCACTCAATATGAAGTTGATAAATTTCCCCTCTTCTAAAGAAGTCTTTCCCATCGTGTAGAGATAGAGCGATCTTGCGATTGGATACGTCCCGTCTTTGACGGTCTCTTTCGTCGGAAAGACGCCATCTACCGCGATTGCCTTCACCTCTTTACCGCCCAGATAGCCGAGCCCAAGATATCCTATCGCAATATCGCTTTGGGAGATCGCGGTCTTCATTTCAGAATTTTCACTCGTCTCTATATACTTACCCCGCGCCTCCTCCTTGCTTGATCCGAATATCGCCTCCATAAATGTATCTCTCGTCCCAGAACCGCTCTTCCTGACGACGACGAGTATCCTTCTGTCAGGTCCCCCGACCTCCTTCCAATTTTTGATCTTTCCATCGAATATCATCTTTATCTGCTCTTTCGTCAGATTTTGAACTTTTTTGTATATATCAGAACTAACGACAACCGCCACGCCATCCTTTGCGATCGTATGTTCGATGAACCTGTCTCCGTATTTATTTATCTCGGAATCCTTCACCTCACGGGAAGCCATTCCTATGTCAGCCTTTCCTGTCGCAACCGCCTCGATACCGTGTCCGGATCCTCCCCCGCTCACCTGCACTATTATGTCATCCTGTTTTTCATTGAAGACCTCGGCACACTTTGCTGCAACTGGGAGAACCGTAGAAGATCCGGTTATTGTTAAAACCTCTGCGGAGTGAACCGCGGGAACGGTCAATATTGCGATCAAAAATATCGAAAAGATCATTTTTTTCTTATCCATTTTACCTCACCTCCGTTATTCTCTTTTCATCTATTACCATATTTCTCTCTCCCGTTGGAGAGATCCTATAAATCCTCATCCCCTCATCAAGCTCGATCAGGTTGTAAGACCGTCCGATCCTCCCCTTTGTTCTATTCGTGCAAGTGGTTCCAGCATTTAAGATGATCATATTGTTCAGTCTCCAGACCCAGGGCACGTGTCTATGACCGCAGAGTACGAGATCCACCTTTAACCTATCCAACAACTCCAAAATGTCTCCTGCATCCACGGGAACGTTCCTCTCCCTTCCGCACATTGGAACGGGAAGGAGGTGATGGTGGAGCGCGAATATTTTGAAATTCTCTCCGTTAAACGACTCCTCGATATATTCATATTTCTCCCTCCCTATGTGCCCCTCATCGATGTCCGGCTCAGAAGAATCGACACCAACGACGGTTATATTCTTATAATTGAGCGTTTTTAATCGCTTCCCGAAGAACTCCTCAAAGAGAAGATACCCCAAATTGCGCGCGTCATGATTTCCTGGAACGATCACCTTTCGCTCGCATTCTATCTCATCGACGTATCTCTTCGCCTCCTCATACTCAAAGACATAACCAAAATCTGTCAGATCTCCCGTAATAACGACTAAATCAGGTGATATCTCGTTTATATCATTAATCACATCTTCCAGAACGTTAGGAAGAAAATGTGGAGATCCGACGTGGATATCGGATAGATGTATTATCTTCGTTATATTGATACGAATCCCTCCTCTTCAATGATCCTTTGACCCTTCTCACTCAAAATAAAATCGATGAAATCCCTTTCCAATCCCTTCGGCTCCCCCTTCGTTACCATATACAACGTCCTGACGATCTGATAACTGCCGTTTGAGATGCTCTCGACGCTCGGTTTTATCCCGTTCAATGTCAACACCTCCGCCTTTCTAGGATCGACGTGACCGAGAGATATGTAACCGATAGCGCCTTTATTTGTGAATACGGTATCCATCACCGCATCGTTCGAAGATCTCTCGATGATATCGTCCGTTAATCCTTCTCCACCCATTATATTCCCTTTGAAGACATCTCTTGTTCCCGAATCATTAATTCTCCCAATCACGATGATCTTTTTATCCTCTCCCCCCACTTCTTTCCAATTTTTGATCCTTCCCGCGTATATATCCTTTACCTCTTCTTTTATCAATCCATCGATCGGGTTTCCCCGATATGTTATCAGAACGACGCCGCCCCTCGCGATTGGGGTAATAACCAAGGGAGGATAGCGAAAGCGACAGTATTCTGCTCTCTCCTGATCGGTGAGTTCCCTCGATACGCATCCTATGTCTATCTTGCCACTCAACACTGCCTCTATTCCATATCCTGAACTTCCTCCCATTGCATAGATTTTGAGACCTGGATGTTCCGCCATATATTCGTCTGCCGCCCTCTCCGCGATCGGACGGATCGTCGTTGAACCCGCTATCGTTATCTCATCGCTTCTGCCGAGATAATTGACTGCGAATAAGATTGATAATACCATTAGAATCAAAATTGCCACCGGTAATAACAACATCTTTAGATTCTTATCCAAATATGTGCCTCCCTGTGCCACTGCATTTACGGTTAGTTATCCATCTTTTCATATAATATAATCTTTTCCAAATAGATTATATTGATAGCGATATGTATATATAGTGGTAATGATCTAATAGTAAACAAAGAAGTGTGATCTAAATGGCAAAAGAAGTTAAGCGAAGGGTTCAGGTGACGGGTGGATCGACACATATCATATCTCTCCCTATAGAGTGGATTAAGAAGATGGGTATCTCAAGGGGAGATGAAGTAAGACTGGTTTTTAGAGCAGATGATACGGTCCTGATCGGGGGAAAGGAAGGGAAGGAGATCTCTAAAGCCGTCATAGGCGTCTCTCCTGAAGAAACCATCGAGGAAGTTTACAGATCTTTGATAGCGCATTATCTCGCGGGGAATGACCTGATAAAATTATCCTTCAAAGAAGAGATTAGTAAAGATGATAAAAAATGGATGAAAAATGCAGTTAGGAAGAGGCTAATGGGGCTTGAAGTGGTCGGAGAATCTGGCACAGAGATGGTATTTAGAAGTTTTATAAATTATGAGGACTTTCCACTAAGTGAAGTCCTAAAGAGCATACATGATATTGTAGAATCTATGCAGGAAGACGCCATGGCGGCGTTGGGAGACGGCAATATGCTCCTCGCGGAGGATGTCATTCAGCGGGACAATGAGGTCGATCGATTTTATTTATTGGCTGTCAGACAGCTAAAAGCGGCAATAGGTTCTCCAGATATCGGAAAAAGGATAGGCATTACAGAGCCAAAGGCTGCATTAGGTTATAGGATTGTCGTAAAGAGCATGGAACGTATTGGAGATCATATGAAAAAGGTGGCAGGGAACGTACTTCAAATAGGGCACAAAATGGATGTGCCCCAAATATTCGATATGTACGAAGCCATAAAAGACATATATTCTTCCTCTTTAGAGATACTTTCAGAAAGAGATGTAAAAGGCGCAAACCAAAAGATAAATGATGCCGAAATGGTGGTTAAGAAGAGTATAAAGGTCAAAGAAGGTCTCTTGAAGGGGGAATGTGTCCCAAGTGAGATGATCTGTCTACTCTCGATCGTCGATAGTTTGGTTAGGGTAACCGAATACATAGAAGATATAGGGGAGATATGTATTAACATGGGGGCAAATAGTATCATTAAAGGTAATTGATTTTATAGGAAAATAACGAAGAGTGTTTATACGAAAGGAATGATGTATAAACATGATTAAGAAACATAAGAAAAAGCACTCATGACAGATGAGAAGAACGTCAAGAATTTATTTATATGGTATCAAACAGAGAACCTTTAATACACGTTTAGCGGTGTTTCTGAATTGGTGCCATTCCATTGGTGGCACGAAGAATACATCTCCTTCCTTAAACTTAAAATCGCCTTCTTTACCCCTAGCTGTACCTTCTCCCTCTAAAATAAAAACTTCATGCTCCCAATCGTGCTGGTGCCATGGTGTATAGCCGTCGGGTTCGATCTCGAATAACCGCATCGCAAAGTTTTTGGCTCCGTCTTTATCAGTGATAAGCCATCTTATCTTTGCGGCTCTAGCACCCTCTTCCTTCACTACTTCTGCTTTTACATCTTTATAGTTTATGTGCTTCATTTTTACCTCCAAAATATCAGTGCTTTAGTATTTTACGTGCATACTCAATTCTTTTCCAGATAAACGAGCGTTAAAAATCTTACCATCTGTTGAGATAATAGCCGTAACTCCTGGTTATATCCATTTTTATTATTCAAAAAATATATTATACTTTTTTTCTCTAAATCTTATTCAAAATGGAAAATTAATTTCAACAATATACGCCTTTGGTTTTTGCGACTTTAACCATCGCTTCGACGTTTTCCTGCGAAACTACTGGTAGTACACATCCCGATGCCAGTACATAACCTCCACCGTGTTCGCCCTTATTTATACATCGGATCGCCTCTCGTTTGACATCGTTTGGTGTCCCTTGTTGTAATATACCAACGGGATCTATGTTACCCATTAGGCATACCCCTAAAAAATCGTGCGTGACTCTCTTTGCATATAAAATATCCACCTTTTGATCTATGCTTATCGCATCGACTCCTGTCCTTGCCATCAGGTCCAATCGATCAGATACATCGCCACATATGTGTAGAAAAAGTTTTATACGAGGATCACATCTCTTTAGAGATATGATCAACTCTGTTAAGGAGGGGCACATAAATTTTTTGAACACATCACGGGAAACCATGTCACCCGATCCCGTGGGATCTGAGATAAAC
>CABGHG010000115.1 GCA_902158735.1 Candidatus Methanolliviera sp. GoM_oil | reverse complement strand
GACAACCCTTCATAGTTGAAAGAACGCCTGTTCTTCATTTTAAGAGTCCTCTAACGCGTTTAAGCTCATCTTCTCCCATAAATATAACCACATCGTCTCCCGCTTTTATCATATCGTCGCCTTTAGGAATTATCACCTCTCCATCACGAATGATCGCCCCAACAATGGCTCCCTTTGGGAGTCCAATCTCTCTAAGTGCTCCTCTCGTGATCGGCATCTTCTCCTCGGCCGTAAACTCTATGATCTTTACTTTGCCCTCTATAGTATTGACCGAATTAAAATTTGGCGTCAGATAGGGCAGAATAACCCTAAAAGTTTCTACTTTTGGACTCACTTCAAAATCTATGCCGAGCGTTTTATATAATGATAGATAAGCATCTTTGTTTACCCTTGCGATCGTCTTTTTACACCCCATCTGCTTCAGAAGAAGTGAAGAGATCAGATTTGTTTCATCACTGTTCGTGACGGATATTGCTGCGTCGCATTCGGAGGCGTTTTCCTTCATAAGTAGATCTACATCCGTCCCATCCCCATTCAGGATCAATACGTTATTTAGTTTGGAGGCGAGAAGATCACATCTTCTCTTATCTTTCTCGATCAACTTTACGTTGACATCATTTTCTTCTAAATATTTGGCTAAATAAAGACCAACGGTTCCCCCCCCGGCGATTAAGACATCTTTTAGACCATTCGCACCAACGAACTTCCTAACCTCGAAGATCGATTCTCCCTTTCCTGTTAAAATTATCTTATCTCCCTCTAAAAGTACGTTGTCTCCTGTTGGAACGAAGATATTTTCCCCCCTGATTACTGCAGTTGCGAGCGTAAAATCTGGAAAATTACAATCTTTTATCGCTTTTCCCACGAAAGGATCTTCTTTAGATAGTCTAATCTCGAAAAAACCTATCTTCCCCGACGAGAACAAAGTAAAATTCTCCGAACTGGGTATGAAAAGTATTTGAACGATCTTATATGCGAGAAGGAGCTCTGGATTTATCAGAAGGTCTATTCCAAGTTCCTGCCTCTTTTCCAGAGGCGATGATATATACTCTGTACTTCTGACCCTCGCGATCGTCTTCTTTGCGCCATAAAACTTGGCGGTGGTTGAAGATATGATGTTCATCTCATCTCCCTCCGTGACGGAGATGACAAAATCGGCTCTGTCTACCCCGGCATCTTTTAAAACATTTATGTTTGCCCCGTTCCCTTTTATTACTTTTATATCTAATTCTTCTGCTTTTTTACAGGCATCCTCATCTTTTTCAATAAGCGTAACATCGTTATCTTCACAGAGTTTCTCAGATAGGGATAGGCCGACCAGCCCTGCACCTATTATAATTATCTGCATATTAGAGAGACGAAAAAGACCGAATCCTTTATAACACTTTTCATATATCTTACTCTAAACATAATTATGAGATATCTCGGCGTGGATGAAGCAGGAAAAGGGCCCGTAATTGGTTCAATGTTCGTTGCTGGTGTACTTTCGAGCGAAAAAGATCTTTATAAAATTGGGCGTCTTCTCACTGCTCAAAAATCGAAGATTTACAAATATACTGACTCTAAGAGACTGAATCAGAAGAGAAGGGAGCTTCTATATGGTTATATAAAGAAAATGGCAAAGATTAGAGTTTTAGAAGTTACCGCCAAAGATATCGATGAGAAGAGGACTATTATGACGATGAACGATATAATGGTCAATTCCCATGCAAGTTTGATAAAAAAATTTTCTTCTGAAGATGATGAGATGATCATATATCTGGATGCCGCCGATGTCAATGAAGAGAGGTTCGGGAGCAATGTAAAAAAACTTCTCCGTCCTCAAAAATCGGAGATTTCCGACTACAAAGATGTGAAGATAATCGCGGAGCATAAAGCGGACGAAAAATATCCTCTGGTTGCCGCTGCCTCCATCGTCGCAAAGATTGCGCGGGAGAGGTCGATAAATGAGTTAAAGAGTATGTATGGAGATTTTGGGAGTGGGTATCCATCAGACAATAAGACGATCAAATTTTTGCAGCATTACTATAGAGAAAATGAAGAATTTCCCGAATTTGTTAGAAATTCATGGAAGACCTGCGAGAGGATAAAAAGGAAGTGATCTTATTGGGAGAAAAGAGAGAGATAGAGTTTGGGATAGAGAAGGAGACATTTAAAGGTAATGTGCCGAAAAAGATCAAAAAGTTTATTCCCGCTCGAGCCTAAAGTTCATGAATGAAATATTTTTAGCTCAAAACACATGGGCGACCGTTGTAGTTGCCTCGTTCGTCTTAGTGGTAATATTTAGAAGGCATCATAGGTTGGCGAGATTTTGGTCTGGAATGGCAAAGCAATGGCGGGCATCGATGATATTGTCGGCGATTTATCTCTCCTCTGCGATCATATCGCAACCGACGGGGCTTGAACCATCACGCATCCCGCTTTTTATCTTGGGCAGTGGCTCTTATATCTTCTCCTTAACCATGTTGGGGCTTGGTTTTGCCTCTGGGATAGAGAATTTTGAACCCCTCCAACTTCGCAAGGGGATGACGTTTCAGGAATTAATTCTCTGGGCGCTCATCACAATGGCTCTAATGGGGTTTATAGTGGTGCCCATCGGAAAATGCCTTACCTCCATTGGGATAACCGGCCCTATTGAAACAGCCTCGGCGATGGAGTTCATGCGGGGGACCTCACTCTTTCGGGCTTTCCTGATGCTTCTCGCCGGTGCAGGCATCGCTGAAGAAGTCCTTTTTCGCCTCTTTGTCATGAGTGGACTTTTGATTCTGCTCCGAAGGGATTCTTGGGCGATATTTGGCTCTGCTGTAATCTTTGGTCTCTACCATCTGAGCCCACTGGATTCGCTTTACCTCGAATTTTGGCAGTATCCCCTCTACCAGTTCCTCATCACGTTCTTGAGTGGTCTCATCCTGGCTTGGGTGTATCGAAAGAAGGGGTTGGAGGTTGTCATCTTGGGACACACACTGGGGGTCTTCGCCGGAGTGACAATGATGCAAATGGGTCTATAAAAAGATAATAACTTGGCTTTCCAGACACTTTTTCCTTTTTGCCATCCTTGAATTTATGATCTAAAAACGAGGAGAGCGACGTTTTCTTCACTCAGATCTGTGTGAACGGGATGGTCTCCGCATATAAAGAAGAGACCTCTTCTACCAGATCTGGTAAATTTTTCGCCGATTCGTCTGAGAAATCCATTCATGATCTTGGTGGAGTACTCATAGTCGTTTATGACGTCGATCGTTCTTAGGTGTGCGACCAAAAGGTCTGTCTTTAAAAACGTCTTTAGAACTCCTTCAACCGTCTCTTCGTCAAACGATATGATCTCCTCTCGATTATCCACAGGAACCACGAAGCTCAATCTGTCTTTGAATGAGAGGGCACCTCTTCTCTCCATGACGATTCCGGTCTTATATCCCTTCTCCGTCGCGACCTCAAGGATCGACTTAAGGTGGGTTTCGTATGCGTCATCCGTTGAAAACATTCTATGCTTTTCTGGTTTTTTCCCGGTGAATATAGAGGCAATACAAGGCGTAGTATATCTAGCGACGGATTTGAGCTTGAAGACCATCTCCTCAGCTTCTCTCTTCTGCTCTCTTCTTCTCTCCATATCCTTCGAGAGAGACAGAGAGAGATATTCAAAATTATGTAGGTAATCTGTATAAATATTAAAACCGAGGCTGTCCACGATGAGAAGTATAATTTCGTCGAAATCTCCGCTGAATTCTTCGACTATCTCCTCGATCGGGTCTCCATCCGCCATATATTCAATATTCAATAACTTTGCAATCGTTGGAGCAATATCCAATTGAGATCTTATCTTCTGCATTTTTCACCCCCACATAGAAGAAAAAATAAAAAAGAGAAAAAATTTATATTCCGTTAGAAATATAGCACTGGAATATTTGCGTCTCAGAATTGATGCAGTTCACATCTTTCCAAGTAGATGATAACAATTCCATAAGAAACCTTCACGTGCCCCTTCTGCCATTTCCCAACCTATTCCCAATTTATCCACCTCCAATATTTATTCGATTGTTCATTGTCTTCTCTCTATTAAACCTTTCGCCCCATATCTCTCTTCGATGGGTTAGTCTAAACTCACCCTCCAAAAAATTTAATAATCACAACCCCTTCTCGTTCTTTAATGATCGGTATCTCGACGCTTCCATTCTACAAGATGAGTCTTAAAGACGCATTAAACATTATAGAAGAGAAGGCGGAGATGGCAGAGATATATACGGAGTGCCACGACGTCTTCAATTTTGAGGCATTCGATTCTTTTAATCTGGTTTATACTTTACACTGCCCCACAACCGATATAAATCTGGCAAGCACGATCGATAAGATGAGAGAGGCAGGAATCGAGGTTATTCGAGATTACGTCTCGAGGGCATCTGATATAGGTGTAAAGAGGGTGGTGATACATCCCGGTTATTACTCGGATCACACGAGAAAGGTCTCCGAAGAGATGCATAAAAAATCTTTATCCGAGATATCAAAATTTAAAGATGAATACGGCATTGAAATCTCGATAGAGAATATGTTTTGGCCATTTTCCTTTCTGAGAAAGGCAGAAGAATATGAGGGATTCTTGGAAGCTCTTCCCCTGACGTTCGATGTGGGTCATGCGCATCTGAACGGAGAGGTGAGAAATTTTTTAGCCCTCAAAGATCGGATCGTTCATGTGCACCTGCACGATAATAAAGGAGAGAGTGATGAACATCTTGGTCTTGGGAAGGGAGATATAGATTTTTCGATGATTTTACCGGAGATAAAGAGATCTGATATGATCCTCGAGATAAAGGAGAAGAAGGATATAGATGCGAGTTTAAAGATGGTTAGAAAGTATCTATGAATCGTCGAGTGAGATTAGACTACCATGTGATCTTGTAGAACCGAGAACGCAATATAACAGAAAACTTTAAATACTATTAATATTAACATTATGATAAGGAGATGATAAGAGATGGCAAGACGTAGACGGTTTGACCCCTATGAAGAGATGAGGAAAGTGTGGGATTGGGTGGATACGATATTAGAGGAGGCTCCGCACATTGGTAGGCGGATTCCTGAAACAACCACCAGGAGAGATATTGGAACGGTGGCACCTTATGTGGATGTGGCCGAGAAAGAGGGCAAGATCGTTATCAGGGCGGACATACCCGGTGCAAAGAAGGAAGATATCTCGGTTAACGTCAAGGATGATATGCTTGAAATCAGTGCCGAGAGGAATGAAGATAAGGAAGAGAAGGGCGAAGGATATGTCAGAAGAGAGAGAGCTTATGGCAGATACTACAGGGCAATACCGCTTTCAGCGGAGGTAGATAAAGAGTTGGTGAACGCGACGTTCGAGGACGGCGTGCTCTCTATTGAGCTGCCGAAGATGGAGGGGAAAGACGTCAAAAAGATAGAGATTAAGTGACCATGCCAAACTTCGTTCGTGCACATCGGTTTAATTCTCATTTCTTTTTTTAATTTTTTAAAATCCTAAATTTTTAAAATGTTCTTCTAAATTTAAAAAAGGAGGTTTTTGAATGGCTAAAAGTGTTGGTATCGATCTTGGTACGACAAATTCGGCTGTTGCTGTAATGGAAGGAGGAAAACCCGCAATAATCATTAATGCGGAGGGGGGAAGGACAACGCCATCTGTTGTTGGATTCAAAAAGACGGGTGAAAGGCTTGTTGGTCCTCTTGCCAAAAGACAGGCCGTTTTAAACCCAGAAAATACCATCTATTCGATA
>CABGHG010000114.1 GCA_902158735.1 Candidatus Methanolliviera sp. GoM_oil | reverse complement strand
ATGAAAAGCATTGAAGAATTAAAAGATGAACTTTAAAAAAAACTGTCGCGGAAGCAAAAGGCGGATATTTAGTAGCATCTGAAGATATCCAAGATTTGAAAATCTTCCATTTTTACTCTACTTCAACTCAAGCCTCCTCTTCGTCTTTAAAATTATACGTGAAGGAGGCGTATCTGAACGCGGGAATCGCACCCGCATATTCCCCGATAAAATTTGAGAGGTCTTGCATACGCACGTTGGCAGATATCAGCGCACCTGCGGTTATCTCCTTGTATCCATCCTTCTTTATCAAGTAGATAAAATAATTTAGAAGATCCGCTATCATTATATCTCCACTCGCCCCTTCCGCAGACCCGACCCCGATATCTCGGCATGCCTCCGAATAGCTCGAAGAATAGTTTGTGGAGGGAGAGTGCGTTGGAACCTTTAATCCTACCCCGAGCTCTCGGCATGTTCTCACCCGACGAATGGCAAATGGAACTTTGAGAGAATGATATAAGTTGGACAATACGCTCCCCTTCTCCTGAGGATCTAAAGATCTCTTCCATGCGGCATTTAAAGGTACCATCGCACGGTTGAAATCTGGAAAATAGCCCATAAATAAGACCATCTCTCCGTTTTTATCGATACCGACGAAGGTCTTCATCTTTCGGAAGTGCATAATCATAGAACCGATGAAGAGACTGAAACGTGAGATCTTTTTGTCTCTCATAGGATTGATATTCATGTAAGGTTGTGCATTCGTCTCATACATAAGATCGTTGAATGCCATAATATCTTTTGGATCCCTCACCTTAAGCGGTCTCAACTTTATTCCCAGATGATCGAGTGTTTCCTCAAACTTTCTCGCATCATCTTTTGAAATTTCAGGGAGTTTGAGATTGAAAAATGTCCACTCTCCTGTCTTTAAAAATCCGTTTCTCTCGAAGAGATCAACGTACCAAGAAGGATTATTGGGACAGCCATACGGTGGAACCTCTCCATATCCTTCCATCTGCAGCGCCGGAAGTGAGCTTCCCTTGACCATCACCTCTTTAACGCCCTTATCCTTCAACACGGATAGGCATCGCTCGATGAGTGGATCCACGAAATCTTTCTGATCTTCGCGCACCATAAAGTCCTCGATGAATCCAACGTCCTCTAAATTTTTATTAAAAGCCGCAGAAGCCCTTCCGACGTGATCTCCATCGACTAAGAGTGCAAAGAACTCCCTATCAAAATCTCCTCCCTCAGGTAGAATATTTGAGAGAAGTAAGTAGTTCGGATCGCATCTTGCAACGTTCCTCTCGACCTCCCTCCAGATCCTTCCACTATTCCCTCTGGGAGAAGGTTTCGTGGAAGTTCCAAGAGATATGACTTCTTTGCTCATCACTCAAAAGCTTTTCTCTTCTTATTTATACGTTCTCCTCTTCGAACGTGCGCACCATCATGACGTACTCCATATACGAGAGCTCGCAATCGTACGACTCTAGAAGCGCTTTCATCAGTTGCACGGGGGGCATATTCTCCATCATGGTCGGTCCGGTATCCATCTCCTCCATATTTTCAAGGAACGACGATTTTATAAGGTCCATCCCCCACTGCATCATCCCACTTCCAAGTCCTCTACCCCGCAGATCCTTCGACACTGCAACCCCGCCCATCACGTATCGCTTCGTCCTACGCGTGGCGAGCGGTAATCCGATTATCTTCAGCCCGGATATGAATCCCGTCTTTCCCGAGGTCAGATTGTACAGGGCGGCGTTGGGGTCTGGATGAAAGGAGATGCAGAAGACCATCTTTCCGTTCTCGAAGGCGCACCAATTGAGATTCCTCATCAGATAGGCGCCGATACTGCTGAAGAATAATCTAACACGAGATAATCTCTCAAGATTCATTCCTGGCATCTCCCAGCCCAAGAAACGACCCATGTACACATCCTTCATCAGATCGGTGTACTCCTTAAGCTCTTTCTTGTCCCTCATATTGAGCTTTCTCATCTCCCAGCCGTACTCCTCGAGCAGACCCTCCCCCCTATTCTTTGCCTCATCCGATATTTTAGGAATCTTTATGCGATAGTTCGCCGCCTTCTTCGTCTTTAAAAATCCGTTTCTCTCGAATAGATCCACGTACCAGGGAGGATTATAGGGGCATCCATACGGTGGAACCTCTCCATATCCCTCCGTCTGTAACGCTGGGAGTGAGCTTCCCTTGACCATCACCTCTTCGACGCCTTTCACCTTCAACACTGCTAAACATTGCTCGATGAGTAAATCTGCATGATCTTTGTAATCCTCGCGCACCATGAAGTCCTCGATGAATCCGACCTTTTTTCCCTCTCCTCCAATCTTCAAACGCTTATCCAATGCTACAGAAGCCCTTCCAACGTAGTCTCCATCGACTAATATTGCGAAGAACTCCTTCTCAATCTCTTCTTTAGAAGACTGAGGGTTGAGATTGAACATAAAGAAGTAGTTCGGATCGTATCTTGCAACGTTCCTCTCGACATCCCTCCAGATTTTCCCGCTCTTTCCTCTCGTGGAAGTTCCAAGAGATATAATTTCTTCGCTCATTGTTTAAGGATTCCTCTCTTTGCATATATAAATTGTTGCCGCAAGTCAGGACGCTTCTTATCTGGACAACACAAAAATTTATATTATATGTTTCTGTTTGTGAGGTATCCGATCTTTACCTCAACTAGTCAGCGGGAGATATTTAATGGATGATAAATATGTTGAAAGACCGTGGTTTAGGTTGTATGATATACAGAAGACGCCAGAAACGTTAGAGCCGTACCCAAAAGTTTCCTATACGGAGTATTGTCTGGATATGCCGGCCAAAAAATATCCGAATAATTTGGCACTCGTCCAGTTCGACTACGAGATGACATTTAGAGAGTTGAAAGAAAAAGTGGACAGATTCGCAACTGCCCTTGCAGATCTCGGCATAAAAAAAGGAGATGTTGTTGCGACCGTTCTTCCGACCTCGATACAATTTATGATATCGGACTTTGCCATAGCGGAGCTGGGAGCGATACATCTCTCCGCCAGCATCCTTGACTCCGTCGATGGTTTGGCGGATAAATTCACCAGAGCAGACGTGAAGACAGTGATATCTGTCCATACGAACGTGAAAGATGGAGACATCATCGATAAGGTAAAAAAGGCATCAGAGAAGGCAAACATAAAAGATATGATACTGACGCATACCGAAGATTTCTCATCAGATCCTCCAAAACACAAAGAAGAGGCTGGGATAACATGGTTCACCGATCTGATCGAGAAGTATCCTCCAAATCCTCCGAATGTTCATATAGATCCAAAGAAGGATGTTCTATTACTATCATTCACCGGTGGGACCACCGGTGATCCGAAGGGCGCTATGTTATCTCACTATGGGTTGGTCGCGGTGATAACTTCCTGCTTTGGATCGCTGATGCCGCAGTCTGTCGTATCTTTGCTCAAGAGAGTTGGACTGCCTGTGAGAATTATCATGCCCTCTCCACTATTTCACATCTATGGCCACGGAATAACGCCCGCGTTTCTTGCCTTTGGATCTGCCGTGCTCCTGCAGAAAGATCCGAGGGATATAAAGGAAATCATTAGATTGGCAAAGAGATACCATCCGCTTCTCTGCGCCGGGACGCCGACTTATTATATGAAACTCCTCAAAGAGAAGAAGGCGAATAATCTCGGGATGATCCTTGCGTCCGCCTCGATGGCAATCGCCCCGGAAGTTCAGAAGGGTGTTGAGAAGAAGACGGGATCGATAGTGGGAGAGGCTTATGGGCTATCCGAGATCCCGATCACACATTTTCTGTCCATGGCTTCCGTTCTCCTTCCGGTGCTTGGAAGCATGGATACCGTCAAAAAGGTCTTTGGATTACTGGACAGGATGGCAAGTCTGCCGGGACTTGCGCCGCTGATTGGGATGGCAATAAGGATGGTCGGTCCAGATAGACTCGGATCCTTTTTTAACACATTGATAGCATTTATATCTAAAAATATGATCACAACTCCATCTGGTAGAAAAAAGGAACTTACGGGTTCGGCGGGTATGCCAATGCCGGACGTGAAGGTGAAGATCGTCGATGAGGACACGGGAGAGACGATACCGATGGAGAAGGTTATAAAAGAGGGAAAGAGGGGAGAGATGTGTCTGGATGCTCCCTGGAAGATGCTTGGATACTGGCCTGATGTCGGATCAGGATTAGACGAGGAGGGATTCGTACATACGGGAGACGTTGTGAGACTCGATGAGTGGGGCCGCACGTACATCGTCGATCGAACGAAGGATATGGTGAACGTCTCGGGATACAAGGTATATACGAGGGAGATAGATGACCTATTATACGGGCTAGAGGGAATAGATGAGGTCGCGACGGTTGGTATTCCAGATCCGGAGCGGCCGGAGAGTGAGAGAATAAAGGTCTTTGCAGTCCCACTGCCAGCGTACAAAGGAAAGATAAATGAAGAGGACATAATAAATTATCTAAAGGGAAAGGTCGCACCTTACGCCGTTCCTAAGTCCGTTGAGATCAGGGAGGATATTCCGAAAACGGTCGCGGAGAAGATATTCAAGCAAAGATTGAGGGATGAAGAGATGGGGAAGAGAATAAGGTAAATCTTTTCAAATTTTAAGGATAAGATTGGCCAAGGGGACTTTGGGGGTGTCGGATTTTTGACCGATTACTTTGGAACTCATAAAGCGGGATTTTCTGGACTTCTTCTTTCGGCTCGAGACGTCTTTTGCGTCTCTGAAAACATCACCTCTACAATTTTGTGAAGAGGATAGAAAGACCCGGGCAAGATCGAGATTCGGCAAACTATAAGTATCGGAGAAGATGAGATAAGGAAGGTAGGATGAGATTAAAGGCGATGATATCTGGAAGGGTGCACGACATCGGTTATCGAGTCTTTCTCACAAATATCGCACTTGAGTTTGGAACAGACAGATTTAATGTCTTCAATACTTTTATGGAAGGTAAAGAAAGCGTTGTGTGTTTAATAGATGCAGAAGAAGAGATACTAAACGCATTAAAAGAGAGAATTAACACGCAGATACCGGATGGAGTGATAATTGAAGAAATAAAATATGCAGATTATAAAAACACCGTCCCACCGATAGAGAGGTGTATGCAGGTGCTCAAAAATCGGAGATTTTTGGCATGTGAAAATGTTCCACAGCAAAATGTTTCATTTTGCGTGCACCAAATCAGAGATTTGATTGCATTTTCACGGCACGAAATCAAAGATTTCGTTGCATACGCAAATCTTTGATTTGCGACTACGTTCCAGATGGAGCACTGGGGAAAGGCGATACCGATCATGCTTAATATGATCGAGAAACAAGACGAGACGTTGAGAGAGATAAAGGGAGACGAGGCGCGAGGTGCTCGGTAATCAGGATCAGATGATCGGTAATCAGGATTAGATGATTGGTAATCAGGATCAGATGATTGGTAATCAGGATGAAACGCTTGAAGAGATAAGAGGTCGATAACAGTTAAGAGAAATTTATAGAATTATATAGAAAAGTTTATAGATTATCTAAAACATATAGCATAGTGAGACAAAATGAAAAAAACAGTTAAAAATTATAGTCTAATAGCAACCCAAAAGAAAGCCGAAGAGCTTAAAAAGATAGCTGAGAGATATTCAGACGTTAAAAATTATATCTTCTGGAAGTATGGCTCTTTGATCGGTCTTCAATATTTAGATTATCCAAGAGAGATCAGAGATCAATGGGTTTTAGATTCAAAGCAAAATAAAAATGATTTAGTAAAAGTAAAAC
>CABGHG010000113.1 GCA_902158735.1 Candidatus Methanolliviera sp. GoM_oil | reverse complement strand
GTCATATCAGCTCCGAGAGCTATTGCCTTTGCAACATCCAGACCACTTCGAATTCCCCCACTTCCGATGATCGGAATATTTTTGTCCATAACCTCCCGACATTCTAATATTGAGGCGGGGGTTGGAATACCCCAGTCCCAGAAGACGGATCCTACATCCATTAAGATCTCATCTTCTTCTTTCTCTGCTGCGGCAAATCTCCGATTTGCGCGTCCCAAAAATCGAAGTTTTTAAGGACCCTATAATATTCAACCGCAGAAAAACTCGTCCCTCCAGCACCCCCCACATCGATTGCTCCCAATTTAAGATTTTTAAGTTTTTTGCAGACTTCTCTGCTTATGCCGGCCCCTGTCTCCTTGATTATGACCGGAATATCTACATCATTACAGAGAGCCTCGATCATTCTTAGGCACCCCTCTCCATTAACTTCCCCTTCCGGTTGTACAGCCTCCTGGAGAAAGTTCAGATGAATACATAAAGCGTTGGCTTCCACCATATCCACGATCCTCTCTACGTCTTCTTTCTTCAGTTCTTTTATCTGCTGCGCCCCGATGTTGGCACAGATAAAAGAATTTGGTGCCTTTTTTCTCACGATTCTAAAGGTTCTTTCGAGAGTTGGATCTTTCAACGCGGCCCTCTGACTCCCGACCCCCATCGCCAAGCCAAGCTCTTCTATGCTTCCTGCTATGTTCGCGTTTACCTTCTCAGTCTTCGGATGCCCCCCGGTCATCGAACTCACCATGATCGGCGCGGTGAAATCTCTATTAAGAAATCTCTTTCTTAGAGATATTTTTTCTCCGTCGATCTCAGGAAGGGCGTTATGGATCAAAATCAGATCGTCAAAGTATCTATGGGAAGATTCCACTTTTCTATTCGCACATATCTTCAGATGTTCTATCTTCCTTCTCGATGTCCCCATGAAAAACCTCCTAATTTTCTGTTATTCACCTCTTTTGATGGAAATGCCCAAGCTTTACTTTGAGCATCTTCAAATAGGAGATCTGCAACTAACTTCTATCTTTAGGTCTTCAATTTAAATCTTTTTCTATACAGTCAGAAATCTAAAGGTTAAAAAAGTTAAAAATCATCTCGTCGATAAGAGCGTTTGACCCTAAAGATGTGGTATTTCTCGAACTTAATGCGGCACAAAGTTTTTATATAGAGCTATAATAATTAATATAGATGAAATCTTGAAGGAGTAGATCATATTGAAGGTTATCGTTCTGATAGACGGCGAACATTATATACCCGTCATCCAATATGCAATAGCCTCGATAAAAGAAAAAGAAGACGTCTTAGCCGCCATATTCATTGGTGGAACCGAAAAGATAGGTGATCCGAAGGAACTGAAGGAAGAACTGGGAATAGACGTTTTGATGGGAGAGGGAGATGAAATTCCATACGATAAGATCGAGGAGGCATTAAAGAGGTATAGACCAGACGCAATTGTAGATCTCTCGGATGAGCCCATCGTGGATTATCGCTCGAGATTTAAGATGGCATCCCTCTCACTTGAAAGTAACGTATCATACATCGGATCGGACTTTCGTTTCGATCCACCGGAGTTTTTAGATTTACTGGAAAAACCCTCCATCGGGGTTATAGGAACCGGAAAACGTATCGGTAAGACTGCCGTCGCCGGATATATCGCCAGATTGTTGAAAGAAAGGGGATACGATCCCGTGATCGTGACGATGGGGAGAGGAGGCCCAAAGATTCCGGAGATCATCTACGGAGAAGAGATGGATCTATCCCCTGAATATTTGATAGAGCAGGCGTCTAAGGGAATACATGCCGCATCGGATCATTGGGAAGACGCTATGACGTCGAGAATAACGACCGTTGGATGTAGGAGATGCGGAGGAGGAATGGCCGGACGGGTCTTCGTTTCAAATGTCGTGGAGGGGGTTAAGGTGGCGAATAAGTTGGAGAAAGATCTTGTGATAATGGAGGGATCTGGAGCTGCGATACCCCCGATAAAGACAGATAAAAGGATCATTATTGTCGGCGCCGATCAACCGATAAAATTTATCGCGGGGTACTTTGGAACGTACAGAATACACATATCGGATCTCGCTATCCTGACGATGTGCGAAGAGCCGATCGCCTCTAAAGAGAAGATCCTAAATATTGTCGATGCGATAAAAGATATCAAGGAGATGGAGATCTTTCCCACCGTATTTAGACCAAGACCGTTGGGCGATCTGAACGGTAAAAAGATATTTTTGGCTGTGACCACACCAAGAGAGATGATAGAGAATGTCCTGGTGAAGTATCTGGAGGATAACTACGGATGTGAGGTCGTGGGCTATTCCCCCTTTCTATCGAACAGACGAAGATTGATCGAGGATCTTAAAGATTATATTGAAGGTGCCGACACTATCTTAACGGAGATAAAGGCGGCGGGCATCGACGTGGCAACCAAATTCGGCATAGATAACAACCTGGATGTTATATATATGGACAACATACTAAAGACGATAGGGCAGAGTGAGAAAGAATTTCAAGGATCCATCCTCTCGATAGTTGAGGAGGCGATCGATATCTTTGGGTGATGGAAGTGGTTGACGTCAGAGGTCATAAATATTGCATACCTTTCTCAAAAGGTATCCTCTCAACCTCTTTGATGAGAGCGAAATTGGATGTCGCCGAAGCGTATATAACGGCAGCCGAGGTAGAGAAGGAGTTGGAGACGAGGGGCATTTGGGAGATCGGAGAGGAAGAACTCGTGGATCTCGTGAAAGAGAAGTTGATTGAGGAGGGGTTTGAAAAGAATGCGGTGTATTATGAAATGTGGCAGAAGATCAGGGAGGAGAAGAAGAATGTCATCATACTCATTGGTGGAGCCACTGCAAGTGGCAAATCTACGATCGCATCGGAGTTAGGTTATAGATTTGGCATAAGAAGAACCATCGGAACGGATAGTATCAGAGAAGTTATGAGGAAGATGCTCTCTATAGAATTGGTTCCAAGCATCTATTATTCTTCCTTTCTCGTCGGAAAGAACCTGAAACCGCCCTCTCAATACTTAAATAAAACTGTTTATGGTTTTGAGAAGCAGACGTCAAACGTGGCCGTTGGGGTAAATGCGCTGATAACGAGGGCAAGAGATGAGGGATTTAACTTGATAGTTGAGGGGATACATCTGGTTCCAGGATATATACAAAACGAGGAAAACCTATTTCATTTCATCTTAAATCCCCCGTCAACTGAACAGCATAAGAACATGATCATGAAGAGATTTATCGACTTAAAAAGGCCGGTTGATAGATATATGGATCATTTAACGGAGATAGAGGAGATAAAAGATTACATCAACGAGGTCGCCGGGGGCAAAGGTGTGAAGATCATTCAGAATTATACTGTCTCAGAGACGATCGAAGAGATAATGACAGACGTGATCGAAAAGCTGTCGGAGAAGGTTACCGCCGGATGAAACGAGAAAAATCTTCTACCTTTCTTCTTTTTCCTTATACTTTCCCAGAGCGGTGGCCAAGACCCCTGCCTTTGCCATTACAGAACTTATCAGGATAACATCTAAAATTTCGTCCCTCGTCGCACCGCATTTCAACGCCGCATCGTAATGAACGGAGATACATCCCTCAGATTTGTTTGCCACGGCTGATGAGAGGGCAACGAGTTCCGCTGTCTTTGCGTCGAGGCTCTTTGGCCGTGTGGTATAATAAATACTCAAAAGTTCAGGTATCAACATCTCCGGTCTCTTCTCCATCTCCTTGATGATAGACGGAACCATTCCAAGTTCTTCTTTTAATATTTGTTCAAAGGATTCGATCAGTTCTTCTTTATCCCTATATATCTCATCAAACTTTTCAAATAGTTCTTCTATCTGATCCATGCGGTGGCATTAGACGTCAGAGTATTTATTTTTTTTGCGATTCTAAAGGGATTTTAACCTTTCCTCTAAGAAGTCCCCTTCCGTGAGGGAGGGGATGAATTAGAGAGTGGAGAAAGATAGAAACACTTATATAGTTATATGAATAATAGTATAACTGTGAGATATAAACTTGATCACGGATCACATTCAGTTTATAGCCTTCAATACCATCTTATTCAAGTGGTGAAATATAGGAGAGAGATTTTTGATGATCCAGTAATAGTAGATTATCTAAAACAAAGAGTAAGAGAGATTAGCGAAACATTTAGAGTGAACGTGATCAATCAAGAATGTGATAGAGATCATATTCACATTCTCTTTAGATCCAAACCGGTGCTGGATATTCCACGATACGTAAACGCTCTGAAGACCAATACCTCAAGAGAGATAAGAAGAAACTTCCCTCAAGTTGAGAAGAAATTATGGAAAAAAACGTTCTGGTCTCCATCATATTTCTTAGCTACGACAGGAGAAGTAACATTGGACATTCTAAAACAATACGTTGAGAGTCAAGGAAAGAATGAAAACCAAAATTAAAAGAACATACAAATATAGGATATATCCAAACCGAGAGCAAAAAACTCTTATGGAAGAGTGGTTAGAGATTTGTAGAGTTCTCTATAATGATTGTTTAACTGAGAGAAGGGATGCCTGGGAATCTTGTAGAAAATCTATCAATTATTATGATCAACAGAATCAATTGCCAGAGATAAAAACTTTTGATGACGATCTGAAAGAGATTCATTCTCAAGTTATTCAGGATGTTTTAAGGAGAATAGATAAAGCCTTCAAGAACTTCTTTGGAAGGGTTAAGAGAAAGGAGAAAGCCGGTTATCCAAGATATAAGCCGAAGCAGAGATATAATTCCTTTACATATCCCCAAAGTGGGTTTAAGTTTAGTGAAGATGGAAAAAAGTTAATCCTCTCTCCGAAGAAGATCGGTTCTATCAACATCAAAAAGCATAGAGATATGCTTGAAGATGCAGAGATTAAGACCTGCACGATTGAAAAGGATTTAGATCGTTGGTATGCTTGTTTTTCGGTTGAGGTTGAGATAGAAGAGCCAAATTACAACGAAGAGATAGCAAACCCAATAGGTATAGATTTAGGTATAAGTCATCTAATTACACTTTCAAATGGAGATATGGAAGACAACCCAAGATATTTGGTTAAATCAGAGAGAAAACTCTCGAGAAAACAAAGAAAGTTAAGTAAAGCCAAGAAAAGGTCGAACAAT
Source organism: Candidatus Methanolliviera sp. GoM_oil (assembly GCA_902158735.1). Classification (GTDB taxonomy): domain Archaea; phylum Halobacteriota; class Methanoliparia; order Methanoliparales; family Methanoliparaceae; genus Methanolliviera. Next base: position 695 of record CABGHG010000113.1, on the reverse strand, counting down.
CGAACTAAAAGACGATTTGAAATAGCTAAGACGCATAGAACGGTTAGAGAACAAAGAACCGATCTGCTCCATAAGATAGGTCGTTCATTGGTTGATACCTTTGATCTGATCGTCTTTGAGAATTTAAAAGTTAAAAATATGTTGAAAAACCATCACTTAGCTAAATCTATAAGTGATGTTTCGTGGTCACAATTAACGAATTTTGTATCTTACAAAGCGGAAGAAGCCGGTAAGAGAGTTGAATTTGTTGATCCAAAGAATACAAGTCAAGAATGTTCTCGTTGTGGTGAGATCGTTAAGAAATCTTTAAGCCAAAGAGTTCACAGATGTCCGTTTTGTGGATTGGTGATGGATAGAGATCAAAACGCTGCGATTAACATTCTAAAGAGAGGATTAAAACGTGTAGGGCAGGAACTGTCCGAATTGAAGCCTGAGGACTTCTCAAAGAGAAGAATGATACAGGAAGCCCCTTCCGTAAGGGGGGGTAGTTCACGTTTTTCAGATTTTCTTAGGAATGCAATAAGGGATAAGCTCGAGGAGATAAAGATAACAAAGGTAAAAGATGTTGATAGAAGAGAAGCGGAAAAAGAGATTATAGGCTATTATATGAAATATAAAGAAGCTTATCCTTCTGATGTAGCCGATGACCTTGAACTCGATTATGACCTTGTCTTTGAGCTGACAGAGGAGCTTAG
>CABGHG010000112.1 GCA_902158735.1 Candidatus Methanolliviera sp. GoM_oil | reverse complement strand
CAACATGGGTGAGAAATATCCTTCTGCAACAGTATCTCTCTATCCCCAAATCATCTAGGATTTTTCCTGGCTCTTCTCCGTCTTTCGCTCTTTGTTTATACTCTTCCCAGCATCTCGAGATAACTTTTCCACACGTAAAACACCTTATGGGAAACATATCACCTCATCTGTAAGATTTCTGCCCCCTCTTTCTTGCCCCCCTGCCACCAAATTTCTTCGGCTCTTTCCGCCTCGAATCGTTTACAAGGAGCGGTCTATCATATTTATAGTAGGATTCTTTAAGGCCCATGTCGTTCGTCCACTCGACCAAACCTCTCGCGATTGCGGTTCTGACCGCTTCCGCCTGCCCCATAAATCCACCCCCGCTCACTATTACATCGATATCCACTTCTTTGGCAGCATTCCCGGCGATCATCAATGGTTCAGAGATCTTCAGCCTTACCATCTCGGGTTCTATGATCTCGATGGGCTTTTTATTTACCCTTACCTTTCCGTTTCCCTTCTTTATCGTTGCTCTGGCAATTGCAGTTTTTCTTTTGCCACTCGTGTTGACAACCCTTGTCATTAAAACACCTCAAAATTTAGAACCAAGTTTCTTTGATACATCACCCAGTCTGACGTATTTCATCGTGCCTAATCTGGAATAGGATGCAGAGGAAACGCTCTCAAATGTTTCATTTAATCCATCTGGCACTCCTACATATACCTTTAAATGACGGTAGGCTTCTCTTCCACGCGACTTTTTATATGGGAGCATGCCTCTTATCGTCCGCCTCAGGATCATGTCAGGCATTCTTGGAAAATAAGGGCCTCTCTCTTTGGATCCTCTATCTCTCTTAATTTTATACATGCTAAAGATAAACTTTTTAGATCCAGAGATCAAGCAATCCTTGCTGTTGACGATCACCACACTTTCACCATTTAAGAGTCTCTTTGAGACCTCACTCGACAATCTGCCGAGTATCAATCCAGACGCATCGATTATGGTCATAAAATCCCCCTCATTGAATTATTTTAACTCCCGAACCCTTTGGATTCTCTCCCATGAACTCTTCTATCGTTAAGCATCTTCCCTTGGCGTTAGTGATCTTATCATATGCCAGTTCACTAAAACCGAAGGATGATACAGTGATAGGATGTTCTATGGTCCCAGATCCGAGAACCTTTCCGGGAACAATTGCCAGCTCGTTCTCTCTCACATATCTGTTGAGTTTGCTAATGTTAACCGCTACCCTCTGACGAGTTGGGCGATTTAATCTTTTTGCGACGTCCCTCCAAATTTGTACACCCTCCTCTCTAGACTTCAAGATCAACTTATCTATGAGATCGGTGAGCACCGGATTCGTTTTTTTCCTGATCTTCATTTTATTATTCCTCCTCCTTCTTTTAAATATGAATGCGGGGGAGGGGATTCGAACCCCCGTATTCCTATGAAACAGGATCTTAAGTCCTGCGCCTTTGGCCAATCTCGGCAACCCCCGCATCTTTCTGAATCGATTCGAGATCTTCTTTTAGCTCCAAAACTTTCTTTTCCAATTCCTCCGCGGATCTGATCATTAGATCCACCACAGGCATGCTTCCATCAGATTCCACCACAAATATGAACGCATCCTCCTCTACCCCCACTTCTATTGCCCCCAACGCGCATGCCTTCTCACAAAGTCCGCAGAGGGAGCACTCCATCAGGTCCTTCACCTTTAATTCTTTATTTAAGGAGAGTAACTGCTTGGGGCACTCATCTATACATCTTCCACACCTATCACAATCTTTTATCGTGATCTTTGGCATATTCTTATAGGCACATGCAACAGCGGGTTGCCATTTAGCGTGTTTCTTCCCCTTTCCAAGTCTGGCGACGGCCTCGATCATCACCCTCTGCCCATCCGCCAGTTTTACGATCGGAATATCTGGAAAGGATGGCTGAATAGAAGGATCCATGGAGAAGAGATCCCCGGAATAGACCATCTTTGGCCCCTCCGCGGTTAGGGTCAAAGAGACCTGACAGGATAGACAACCCTCTCCTCCACACTCGCATTCCTCTGGTAGTCTGAAAGAATTTAAATCCGCCGTAAGCGGTATTAAACCGATTCTTGAAGCCAAAATTTCGTCGTATAGCGAAGATGTATTATCATAGACATTTATATAATCCACGGCCATCTTTGGGACCTCTGCCATTGCAGATCTTCTTATGGCATTCACAAATGCCGATGAGGTCTCTCTCAGCAAGAATCTACCCTTCTCATCCGAGAGCTTCAACACTTCTATCTTCATATCCTCCTTCCTCTTCCGCCTCCTTTAGGCATACAGCCATCGTGTGGAGTCGGCGTCACATCTTCTATCCTTCCCACCCTTAAGCCTGCTCTCGCAAGTGCCCTTATCGCCGCCTGTGACCCAGGCCCGGGACTTCTCGATTTATTTCCTCCAGGTGCTCTAACTTCCACATCAACCCCAACCAAACCTTTCTCCTTGGCCTTCTCTGCTGCCGTTAAAGCCAGCTGCATAGCTGCATAAGGAGAGCCCTCGTTTCTACTTGCTTTAACAACCATTCCACCGGAACATCTTGCTATCGTCTCCGCGCCTGTGATATCTGTGATCGTGATGATCGTATTATTGAGTGATGCATATATGTGGGCAACGCCCCACTTCCCTTTCGCCATTAAACTGCCTCCGCATTTTGCACTTTCATTGGAGCCCCCTCATCATAAGAAACCTTCTCTTCCTCATCCTTCTCCACCAGGTAACTCGGTATCGTTATTCTCCTACCCTCTACCGCTATATGTCCATGAACAATGAGCTGTCTGGATTGCTTCGGACTGTTTGCTAATCCTTTTTTATAGACGATCGTTTGAAGTCTCCTATTCAGGAATCTCTTTACGTCCAGAGATAAGACCTCATCGAGGGGATCAGCACTTCCTTCCAAGATACCGTATCTCCTCAATTTATTTACAATCTCATCCCTTCTCTTATTAGCCGTTTCACTATCCGCTCTTGCCGCAAATTCTGCCAAAAGATTCCTGGCAGCCTGTCTATATTTTCTAAGCTCCCCTTCAGCTCTCCAAATCTCTCTTTTGTTTCTCAAACCATACGCACCTACGATATCACCCTCTTCATCTAATCGAACTTTCTGCCACGGATGAACCGGCGTACGATATAATCTTCTCCTCCTCTTCGGCGCCCCCACAAGATCACCTCTTCTTCCTTCTAACTCCTACCACTACACCCCTGCGGCCTGTAGATTTAGTTCGTTGCCCTCTCACTTTATACCCCCGCTCATGCCTGATCCCTCGATAACTCCTTATCTTCCTCAATCTGTTTATATCTTCTCTGAAAGTTAGATCGATCTCTGAACCGGTCAGGTGCTTGTCTTCTCCTGTGTAGTAGTCTTTTCTTCTATTTAAAATCCAGGAAGGCGCGCTTGAACCAAATTGAGCCACCCCGTCTTTCAACTCATCTATCGTATCATCTGGAAGAAGTCCAAGTTTAGCATAAGGGTCAACACCCGCCTCTTTAGCTATTATCTTGGATATCTTCATCCCGACTCCCTTTATTCCCGTCAGAGCTATGAAGACCTGTTTATTACCGTTTAAATCGGCATCCGCAATTCTGACAAGATGTTTTAATTCTTCTTCCAATCTATCACCTTAGTTGCAAATTCTTTTTAGCTTTTATCACTATAGTCGCAAATCGAAGATTTCGTGAGATCCCAAAACTCAAAGAGTTTTGAGGACGCCGGGGAAGGGACTTGAACCCTTGCGTCCCGAAAGGGACACAAGCTCTCCAGGCTTGCGCCTTACCACTCAGCCACCCCGGCTCTTTTCCAACACTTCATATATGTGTTTGGAGGCATCAATACCCGATTCGTATCGGCCACGATCCCTTTTTTATATGACCCGCCCCTTTTCAAAGGCATTTTGGCCATCGCAAGAGCCACAACCTCTTCCTTCCGCGTGAAAAGGGCAACTGTATCTCCAACACTTATATCTTTTTCTATCTTCAAAATTCCCGGAGCGGCCAGATATGCACCGTAGCAGATAGCATCCACCGCCGAATCTTTTATATAAATCTTTGGCAGATGTTTTAAAGCATCCTCCATCGGTAGTATGTTACGTCTTAAATACTTTTCTTCTCCATCTTCTCTCCACAGAACGTAAGAATCTATGAGATCATGCATTGTCACCCCTTCGTTCTCCCCGAACGGATTAGAGAATGTCCTTCTAAGCTCGTACATGTTTGCACCAACGCCCAAGGACTTTCCGATCTCGTGGCATAAAACCCTTATATACGTACCGGATTCACAACGAACTTTGAATAAGAGATCCTTTCCGTCCAACTCTAATAGATCCAGCTTATAGATCATTCTCTTTCTGCGCCTTCTCTTGACCGCAGATTTTAAGGGAGGCATCTGGTATATTGGACCTTCAAATTCCGAAAATACCTTCAACAATTTTGCCTCAGAGACGATTTTGTGGAGTCTCATTAAACCCACATATTCTTTATCTGAAGATAACAAAATGTGGGAGATCTTTGTTGCATCTTCTAACATTATCGGCAAAACCCCGGTGACTCTTGGATCCAACGTCCCACCATGGCCGACCTTCTTCAGATCTAAGATCCTCTTTATCCAGGCGGTCACCTCGTGGCTCGTCGGTCCAGAGGGTTTATTAAGATTTATAACTCCTTTTTGGATGTATAGGCGAATGGGCCTATCTTCTGGTCTGCAACCTGTCATTTATCCCACAACTCTAAACTTCTAAGTATGATCTCTGTGACACTTCTCTTATCCCACTTCTCTGTGTTTATGATGAGATCGTATATGGAGAGATCGTCCAGATCTATCCCATAAAACTTTTTGTATCGCATCCTTCCGTTATTTTCCCTCCCCCTCGTCTCTTTTAATACTTCATCGTATCCTTTTCCTTCTCTACCCATTATTCTTTTTAATCTATTTTTTAGAGGGGCAGATAGCCATATTTTAAGATCTGCATCTTCTATCTTCCACCCGGAGAGCCTCCCCTCAGCAATACAGTCTTTGAACTTGTTCGAAAGCTCGATCTGCCTCTCGTCTATCAGTATATCTATCTTGGGTCTCTCTTCTGCGTATTTACTGAAAGCTTTTAGGGACATCTTCTTCTCTTCTGCCATATCTCTAAAGATCTCTCCAGCGGAGATCATCTTAAATCCGGTTATCTTTGATAATTCCTTTGAGACGGATGTCTTTCCGCTTCCTGCATGACCGCTTATTGTGATCTTCAATTCATAGATCCCACCTTCAGTAAGACTTTCTTTTATTTAAGGTTTGATATCATTTCGATCAAAGCACATGATAGAAAACTATTTATAGTAGTTCTCATATACGTAATATAGGAGGTGAAAAGTGGAAAATGCCAGGAAGATATGGAAATAGGTATCAGTACTATGCAACGGGAATGCCTGGATGGATGAGAGGGGCATACGGAAATGCTCCTTATGGAGGACCGCCAGGATATCCGTACGGAAATGCTCTTATCCTGAGAGACCCCCGGAGATGGATTCGAGGGATGAACTGAGGATGTTGGAAGAGGATGAACGGGCATTGGGAGACGATCTCGAGAGAATCAGAGGAAGAATAAGAGAAATCAAGGAAGAAATTGAAAGAAGGAGGTGAAATAAATGCCAGGAGGAGATGGAACTGGTCCAAGGGGTTTCGGGTCTATGAGCGGAAGAGGGGCTGGATACTGCGCCGGATTTCCGGTGCCGGGTTACATGAATCCCGTTTCGGGTAGAGGATTCGGTAGCGGTTTCGGTAGAGGATTCGGTAGCGGTTTCGGTAGAGGCTTCGGTAGAGGCTTCGGTAGAGGATCTTACGGATATGGACCTTATCAGTCTGGATATGGATCTTATCAGTCTGGATATGGATCTTATC
>CABGHG010000111.1 GCA_902158735.1 Candidatus Methanolliviera sp. GoM_oil | reverse complement strand
CTCTCCCGCATAGATAGCGAGAAGATGAAAAAATTAGAGATTCTCATAGGAAGATACATAAAATAAATGGACTCAATAGAAGAGTTAAGAAAGATACGTATCGTCAATCTCTTACTCGTTCTCCTTTTAGGATTTTTTACGTTCCTCTTCACATACCTCCCAATTGGATTCAAAATAATCGGTGCAAGTGGAAGCATAAGATTGATGGAATCTATATGTTTGGCAAATGGGATACTGCTTGGTCCATTTTACGGTCTCATCTCGAGTGCGATCGGTGTTGGAGCGAGGTCTATCATAGACGGATATATCGATCTCTTCTTATTGATCCCGATATTAGGTGCCCTATTTTCTGGTCTTCTATCGAAGAATCACTGGAAGATATCTTCCGTCTTGTTGGGTTCATCGATCTTTTGCTGGTATCTCATGCCCGTTGGAATGGAATTCTGGTTTCTTCCATATTTCAGCGTTCTCTGCCTAATCATAATCTTGATCTTCCGAGATAGGATACATAAGATGCTCTATGGTAAATGGATGCCTTTCTCTTTATTTATCATCTCTTTTTGTGGAACGATCTTCGTCCATATTCTCGATGCGGATTTTTTCTTTTCATTTATGCCTTTGACTACCAGTAATTGGCTACAAGTAGTTAAGATCTATCCTTTTGAGCGGTTAGCCCTATCTATCGTATCCGTCGCGATCGCCTCTCTCTTTATCTACCTGATAAAGGCAATTCATGAAAAAGAAGAACTGGAGGAGAAGGAAATTTTGGAGTATGCAAAGATGGCAAGAGAAAAAATAAAGAAGAGATGATTTGCGAATCTTCGATCTTCAAATGATGGTTAGAATTTATAAGAGAGTGTAACATATCTTACCGGCTCTGCACGCATGCCGAACGTCTCCCCTAATATCTCGACAGTTTTTATGACAGGAATGTTGTCCGCGAGCATCGGCCCCGAAGTTAACGTTCTCACTCCATCATCCGCCATTATCTTTAAAATGAGAAAGGCAAGCGATCTTACCGCGCCCATGCCTCTGATGTTTTCGTCAATTCCCATGCCACCGATCATGAAGCTGTCATTCTTTCTTATGAGTCTTCTGATACGAAACAGGTTAGACAATCCTTTCTTCTCCCTCATCTTCTTCATAGGAGCAGCTAAATCGGCCAAGTAGGTTACATAACCGATTATACTTTCGTCTCCGTCTCTCAATGCGAGTGTCTTGATCCTTAAAAAGTAATTTAAAAATCTCAGTTGCACGCGTTTTAAGAACGTAATTTTCCCCTCATCCATAAACTCCCTCGGGTTATACCCAAAGTGCTCCATCGACATGAATATATTCCTCTCAAACGCGCTTAGTTCCTTCATCTCTTTGATATTTACCTTGATTATAACAAACCTCGCATCGTTCTTTCTGAAGAATTTATAAGCTTTCGATATATCTTCCAACACGGATTCTGGAACTTGCTTCTTTGATATTAAGTTCAAGACCTCATCTCTCTGTTCTTGAAAATCTTTTGGATCTTTTGAGCGGAAGAGACGCTTTCTTGTCTTTCTGTCCGAGAATATCGGGGGGAGATCCTCTGTGAGTGCGGATGGGAATTTAAGACGGACTTCCACCCACTCCTTCTCACTTTTAAACCCCTCTTTTCGAAACAGATCGATGTAAAAGGAAGGATTGTAAGGCATCAAGAATGTGGGTGGTTCCTTAGAATCGATCAACAATCCAGGAAACAGCGGACTCTTTCTCACAAAGACCCCGTCGAGCCCTTTATCTTTAAGAACGGATAGGCAATGTTTTATCAGGATATTGGCGTCTTTCTTATGATTCGGAAGTATGATAAAGTCGTCGATGAATCCTATGTTCTCTTTTCTCTTCTCTATCCACTCTCTATCAATGGTCGTGCATGCCCTACCGATCTTTTCTCCTCCATCCAGAAGGATGAAGAACTCTCTCTCCTCTTCCTTTCTCGTGCCGGGGGAGAATGGAATATAATTATCATCTCCTTCAAAGGCGTTCTCCTCTATCTTCTTCCAAATTAATCTGTCCTTCCCCTTCAAAGAATTTCCAAGTGATTCGATGTGTGCCATTTTATTCTGCTATGGAGAGAATTTATAGGAAAGAGTGTAATATTTCATCAATATAACCTCTTCGATCCCCCATCTTTCCGCTATCTTCTCAACGATCCTTAAAACAGGGAGATTTTCCGCCAGCATCACTCCTGTATCGAGTTCATCGTAGCCCTCTTTCGCCACCAGATTCAATCCGTATCCGAGCATGTCCGAGGCTACTCCTATATTTCTGATGTTTTCATCAAGACCAATTGAGCCAACTTTTGCCCTTTTTATCTTTTTGGCTCCTCCAAGCATCAGTTTTAGCATGGCGATCAGTCCAAAGGGGTTTTTTCCCTTTTCTCTTAAAGATTTAAAGAAAACATTTATATCCGGAAAAAAGGAGAAATATATTACCATCTTCCCATCTTTACCTTTATACTTCCCCACATATATCTGAAATCGCATGATGCGGGTCGTTATCCTCGTAAAGATGCGTTTAAAGAATGTATCGTACCCCGCTATAAACTCCCTCGGATTAAAGCCAAAATGCCCTATAAACGTCCTGTGAACAAGATCGCTGTACTCTTTGACGGCTCTTTTATCTCTTAGATTCAATTTTATGACTTCCATCTTTAGATCTTTGAGTCTCTTCTCTCCCACGAAAATATCTTCTTCCTTTATGAAAGATAGCTTAAGATGGATATTGTGCCATTCTTTCTCTCTTTGAAAGCCGTCATTCAAGAATAAGTCTACATAAAAAGGGGGGTTGTATGGAAGATAGGCCGGGGGAGGATGTTCAAAACCCTCTACCTGCAGGGCAGGAAATCCGTTATTTCTCACAAAAACCCCGTCGAGCCCTTTATCTTTAAGAACGGATAGGCAATGTTTTATAAGGATACTGCCATCTTTCTTATGATCTGGAAGTATTGTAAAGTCGTCGATGAAACCTATCTTCTCCCCTTTCTTCTCTATCCACTCCTTGTCAACGGTTGCACATGCCCTACCGATCTTTTCTCCTTCGTCCAGAAGGACAAAGAATTCTCTCTCCTCTCCTTTTCTCATACCCGGGGAGAACTGAATATAGTTATCATCTCCTTCAAAGGCGTCTTCCGCTATATTCCTCCAAGTTAATCTGTCCTTCCCCTTCAAAGAATTTCCGAGTGATTTGACGTGTGTCATTCTATTAAAAAAAGAAAAAAAGGTATTTAAACGCTTTGATCTTCGGTTCTCGAATGAACCATATTCAATTATTTATGTGATATACGCCCAGGTCGGGATTTGAACCCGAGTCGCGGCCTCGACAGGGCCGCATGATGGGCCACTACACCACCCGGGCTTTATTTTATATAATATTATCTGAAGTCTTTTGATATTTGACCTGTGATTCATTTTTGATCTCTTAAATTTAAACTTTTTGTCTCTCTGCTCTTAAATCTGCAAATGACGGACCCGGGGGGATTCGAACCCTCGATCTCCGGCTTAGAAGGCCGGTGCCCTATCCAGACTAAGCTACGGGCCCATGGGCCCGCCCGGACTTGAACCGGGGACCTTTGCCTCGTAAAGGCAACGTCATGACCAGCTAGACCACGGGCCCGATCATTAATCTATATTAATATCTTGTCATTACGTTTAAATCTATCGTACTTCATTATGCAGTTCGGATCTTTAAACCAAATGGTAAAAACTCCATCTAAACAGCATTTTCACTAAACGAGCATCTCCACAACATCTCTCACTTTTTTCTTAAGATCCTCCAACGAGGAGTCGTTTTTTATCTTTATATCCGCCATCTCTATGACCCTATCTATCCCCCAGTTCATCTCTCGTGTATCTCTACGTTTAAAGCTCTCAAAATCTCTCGTTATATCCTCTCTTTTCCGCTTCAAAACCCGCTTGAATCTTATTCTATCGGGAGACTCTATCGCTATCAGAATAAAATTATCTGAGAAAGAAGATTTAAAGAATTTAACCTCCTCTAAATTCCTTATCCCCTCTATCATGATGATATTAATAGCACGATCTTTGAGGATCTCTTTTATTCTCGGCAGAGATCTCTTTGCGATTGCGTCCATCCCCTCTTTCTCTCTCAAAAGATCTGCAAATCTTCCGATCTCTTCTGTGCGAGGAGCATCTTTCCTCACCACATCTCCCATCCTGATAATTGGAATACCCATATCTTCTATAATCTTCGATCCCTCCGTCTTTCCTGATGCAGGTAATCCTGTGATCCCAACGATCTTAGGATATCTTCTCATCTCCGGCTCTCGTCCTGATCCAGATATTCTTTCTATTTTTAGATAATATTTTAGCAATATCTTTCACTTCATCATCAGATAGAGGGGTCAGATTGAAGCTCGGCGGTACCCTCTCATCGTTTCCACGCTGTATGATCCAATCGATATCCTTGGGCAGATCTCCTTTGATCTCCTCCAAGAAATCGACAAATTCCTTATAAACCGTTGTCTTAACCTCTATCTTCTTCTCCTCTATCATCAAAATCCTCCTGATATTCTCTATTGTTCTCTCTGCAAATCTTTCATCTATGCCGCATATCTCTCCATATATCTTCGCATTCAGCGGTGCCTTCACATCCATAGAGATTATATCCAAATAAGAGAGGAGATATCTTATGGTAGGGTAATCACATCCGTTCGTCTGTATCTCAGTAATCAAACCCTTCTCGTAGGAATACTTCAAAAGCTCCTTTAGAGGTTCTTTCTGCATCGTTGGTTCTCCTCCCGTGAAGACCACCCCATCGACGAATTCAGCCGCACGATCTATGTGTGATTTTATTAAATTGAGTTCTACCGGGTTTTGCGCCTCTAAATATTCATAGTTCTGGCAATAGACACACCTGAAAGGGCATCCGCTAAAGAAGATTACGATCACAGATTTATCTCGCATATCGACTGTGGAGAGCGGAACGATTCCTGCCAGATTCACTGTCATGAAAACCTATTTTTCGTGAGAAAGACTCGATAGCCGATGTCACGTGACTTTATTTTGATCAGTGAAATTCCGAGATATGAAAGAGATCGGCATACCTCAAAGCGTTCAAGACCTCGAACGGTAGAAGCTCCGGCGCCAGGATTTCTATCTCTCCGTTGATATACCACTTTGCAATTACGTTTGCATCAGTTACTACCTTTGTCATCTATGAAAATCTCCTCTCTAATTATCCCGCTCCAGTTTATGTGCTTTCGGTTCATTCATCCTCCTCTTGATCGCGTCATCGATTCTTACACTGATTACTGTTATACAAATATATCCATAATAGATGTTATTAAAATTTTCGGAGAAAATAGTAGCTCCGAGTGAAAAAATCTACCAATGAAACCATCGAGCTTCGTTTGTAGCTCTTTGAATTTTCCTCTCTCTTTTCTGCTGGCTTTTTTCTTATTCCTCTGTCTTTATGAGATTTATCAACGAATACTTTGAGATAATTTAAGAAAAGCTTTTGATGGATGAACTCTTTATGAACAGATATCCAAGATGGCAAAGATCATAGTTGAAAAATTGGTAAAGATCTTTGGAGGCAATCCGAAAAAAGCGTTAAAATTGTTAAAAGATGGCTATTCGAAGGGTGAAATTCTAAAAAAGACCGATCAAACGGTCGGTATTGCTGGAGTCAGTTTTGATGTGGATGAAGGTGAACTATTCGTTCTAATGGGGCTTTCTGGATCGGGAAAATCAACTTTGATTCGCTGTATAAATAGATTGGTCGAGCCGACGAGCGGTTCAATCTGTATCGAGGGAAGAAGGATCGAGAAGATGGATGAGAAAGAGTTGAGGCGATTTAGAGGCAAAAAGATCGGGATGGTCTTTCAACACTTTGCCCTTCTCCCAAATAGGACCGTCTTGGAGAACGTCGCACTTG
>CABGHG010000110.1 GCA_902158735.1 Candidatus Methanolliviera sp. GoM_oil | reverse complement strand
GTCTATTTTAGGGCATCTTGGGTATGGTCGGGAATTGCTGATTCGTTAGTGAAATTAGCAGCCAGCGTTTCGCTTGGAAGCTCGTAACGATACCCCAGGAGGCGCGGGAAGGTGATCTCGCAGGAGATCCGGTCCTCGATGGCGCGCACATGGGTTATTTCCGGGCCAGGTTCCGGATCGGGTGAAGACCCAGCACACGGGATGAACGAGAACGGGACACCATAGACTTCCGCATATTCTACGGGGAAGGCCTCAAACTCGAACGTCTTGCCGTTAATCTCTAAGCGTTGAGGTTTGGTTGTGTGGCTCCTCCGGCGCAGGCCGCGACCCACTACCTGTTCACAGAGGAGTTGAGTCCCAAAGGCCCGCACGCCCAATATGTGGGTCACGGTGTTAGCATCCCATCCCTCGGTAAGCATAGAAACTGAGACCACGCACTTGATTTGCTCGCCCAGTTTTCCGGGTTTGCCAATCGTGTTCATTACCTCGCGTAACAGGTCCTCATCCGTGAGCTTATCCACGTCTCGACCCGGAAATCTGGTGCGGTATTCGGACTTGAAATCTTCGATTTGCTGAGCAGCGACTTTCTTGAATTCTCGGCTCATGGCGTCTCCAGACTCAAGCTGCTCACTGTCTATCAGGATGGTGTTGGGCCGATGGCTCCAGCCGCCATTATGTTCGTTACTGAAGACAGGCATTTGGCCAGGGACGACAATCGTGGAACCGCCGGGCAAAATCTTTTCCCAGCCGGATACGTAATCGAAGACGAGCTTGGAGACGTTGGTGTTGTTACAGACCACGATAAAGACTGGAGGTGTTTGGCCCTTGGCCCGGGCCTCGGCGTTTTTCTCCCATTGGCGGTAGTATTTCTCATAGTTGTTGTAGAGACTGTGGATGGCTCCTTCCAATGCAGCCGGTAGTTTCGGTTCCCCAGTAACTGCCTGGGTCTTCCGGCCTTTCTTAGGCAGGTGGTCGCGGATGCGAAGCCAGAGGTCGCGATAGGTCGGCTGGTCGTCTGCCATGGAATCGTCGGCTATGGGCACCCGGGGCACTTTGACGACCCCACATTCTATAGCGTCAATGAGCGAGAAATCAGAAACCACCCACGGGAAAAGGGTCCCCTCCTTATAACCCGAGCCACGCAAAAAGAAGGGCGTGGCCGATAGGTCGTAAATGGCTCTTATGCCGATTTTGGCCTTAACCGCCTCAAGTCCTGAAATCCAGATCCGCGCGGCTTCTTCTCGTTTTTCAGCCTCTTTTCGTTCATCACCTTTCAGCCTTTCCTCTATACCGTCCGGTTTTCTACGGTAGCAGTGGTGGGCCTCATCGTTTATGACCAGGATATTTCTCTTGTTGCCCAGATCACGACAGGCCCGGCGGACCATCTGGGCCGGAGTTTCTGTAAATGGGCTAGCTTTTCCCTCGGCCAGGATACTTTTGGTGAGTTTGCTGGCCTTGTTGCGCTCTCTGAGCTTGAATGAGTGAAAGTTGGTGATAATGATTTTGGACTTTCCGAGTTGATCTCTCAGGTCAGGCGGGACTATATCCATCTGCCGGTAGTAATTCTGAGGATCACTCGGCAGTAAGACCCGGAGGCGGTCCCGTATTGTGATGCCCGGTGTCACGATGAGAAAGGCGTCGGAAAACCGACGGTCTTGTTTGTTAGCGTTTTTGTTTAGGACATGCCAGGCTATGAGCATGGCCATGACCACGGTCTTGCCGCTGCCTGTGGCCATCTTGCAGGCCAGACGATAAAGGAGAGGGTTGGCAAGTTCGTTGGCCCCGCGAAGCTCATTTTCAATCCAGGCGTCACCGTAGTTCTTGGCCGCCTCAGTGATGTAAATGACTGTCTCCAAGGCTTCTATCTGGCAATAGAAGAGCCTTGGCTCCCGCTCCGGTCGTTGCCAGTATTCCAACAGGCGCCCAGTTGTCTTTGTAATACCCAAATACCGGCCCTGCCTCCACTTGGCGACTCGGGCACGAACATGATTGATTAACTCGTTTTCTTTGAGCCGGTCTTGAGTCCATTCGGTTTCGAATGAGAGCTGCCTTTGTTTACCTTTCTTTTTCGGCTTGGGAATGGGGATGAAATAGGAGCTTACGCGTCGGGCCTCTGCGATCTCATTTGTAATGCCCTCTTCGGAAAAGAGAAAGTGCCTTTTTGGTTCTTCAAAGGGTGAATTGATGACTGGGTTCTCTATGACAACCTGTTCCATTGATCCCTATGCTCTGTTTGCGTTTTGGGTAAGCCGGAATGTTCCTCACAGTGAGGGCAGTCCTTAACTATCGTAGTATGGGATGGCTTGCTGTTAACCCCAAGGAGGCGCATATTCTGCGTAGCGGGACAGGCCGGGGATTTGTCATTGCGCTCCACGAGGACATAAATGATTTCCTCTCTGTGTGCTCAGGGTCCAAGCCTCTTCATTGCATTGGATTTAATATCCTTTCAGACAGCATAACATGTAACAACAGCAGTCAGAAAGATCAAGAGTGGACCGTCAATCGGAGGCGACTGCGGATCAAGGAGATCTCATACGTGATTCTAGGGGACGCCATTTCTGAATGAACTTGTTCTAGGGGCCGCTTCGAAAGCGCCGGGATAAACCGGGATAGGGTAGGGGATGAAAGAGCCCTACATGAAAGAATTCGCTGATTCATCATGGCCCCGAGTCATGCGCGGGTAACTTCGAGGTTGCACATGAAGCGTTGACAGGGGGGAAGTGTAGGTCGGCCATTGAACTTTGAACCCGAATCACCTTGCTGATCAATCGTATCGAAAAAGGAAGGTCTAGGAATTCAAATCAAACCACCCACTTATCCTGGAATATACCAATTACATACCAGCTTTTCCGAAGACATAGATGAAACAAAAACTGTTTTTTCTAGAATAGCCTCTGATGTTTATCATAAGATAGGTTTTTCTTGATATATTTATCATATGATATATAATATTTTTTAAGGCTTTTGTTGACAGGAGGTGGTAGTTGGTTGACCTGCCACAATTAAAATCGGCGCTCTTTCTAAAGGAATTTAAACAGTTAGTTCAAGAAGGAGGGCTATATGTCGTAAATCGATTTGACCATCAGAAGTCCATGGCTGATTTGGGAGTGGGGGAGGTGAAAACCATGAAGCATATTTGCCCAAATTGTGAAAAAATAACCAATGTTCAACATATCAAAGCTGACGAAGATATCACTGTTAAGGGTGAAAGGATAAATGTTCCTGCTGAATACTATAAGTGTCTGGAATGCGGCGGTGAGTTTGATGACCCTAAATCAAACCATGATCCTTTGGCTATTGCGTACAAGGAATATCGCCGCCGTCATGGAATGATGCAACCTAACGAAATTCGGGAGCTAAGGAAGAGATATGGATTAACTCAAAAGGAATTCTGCAAACTCCTGGGCTGGGGAGAGGTAACACTCAGCCGTTATGAGAATGGCGCTCTTCAGGATGACACCCATAATACTATTTTGCAACTGATAAAAGACCCGCGTAATCTGCTCGATCTTATTGAGCTACAAGGTGACTTTTTAGCCGAAGAAAAGAGAAAAAAACTTATTGGATTGCTAAAAGATGCTATAGAAGAAACATATACATTCCCTTCTATTTATTCTGAGCATTTCGGCAAGTATGGACCTGATATTTTAAGTGGTTTTAAAAAACTAAATCTTGGCAAGCTTTTCCAGGCTATTATTTTCTTTTGCAAAGGCGGCATCTTAAAAACAAAGCTTTGCAAACTCTTGTTTTATGCCGATTTTAGACATTACAAGAATTATGCTTCTTCGATCACTGGTGTTCGGTATGTTCATCTAAAGTTTGGCCCTGTACCTGATAGATATAGTTACTATTTTGCAACGCTGGAAAATGAAGAAAAAGCAATTAGTCTCGATGAGATTAATTTCGGGGAATACGTTGGGGAAATGTTTTACGCTGATAAAGATCCAGACTTGTCGGTTTTTTCAAATTCCGAGATAAAAACGTTAATTGAGGTTAAAGAGTATTTTGAAAATTTTGGTGCAGGGAAAATCAAAGACTTTTCTCATAAAGAGAATGGATACAAAGAGACCTATGACGGTCAGATTATTTCATATGCTTATGCTGATGACCTTCAACTATAGAGGGATGAGCGCTTATCGATAACCTTAATATGCGAAAGGTGCTTAATATGGGAAAACCGCGAGACACTTACAAATATTATTTTAAAACCGGCAATAAAATTGTTCATGGTGGAATTACAGACAACTTGGAACGTCGCGAACAAGAGCACAAACAAAGGTGGCCTAATGGTCATATTTTCCAAGTTGGACGTAGTACAACGGAAAATGCGGCAAGAGAATGGGAGAAAAAGAAAGGCTATGCATAGGGTAGGGGATGAAAGAACCTATGGTAAAGAAAAAGCAGGCGGAGTTGAACGGGTTTGATGATGTTTTGAGGTCCTATTGGTGTTGGTGTATGTGAGATATGTTGTATAAGTTGGATGTCCCCTATACCCTGACAATACTGGGCCTCTCACTGAATTCTGGAATTTGATTGCGGATTCCGGCGAAAACTGCCAGTTCGACCCAAATTTGATCCCATAAGGAGGATCAATATAAATCATCTGCACCTGACCTTTGAGTCCCTCCTTACAAGCTGGGGGTCCAGAGAAGGGTCGCGGGGATCAGGTTGAGCGGCAACCAAACCGCACAGTTCGTCACAGCTTATGTAGCGGATAGCCCGTCAACACTTGCCAAAATAAAAGGGAGCCCAAAATGGGTTCCCACAAAATAAAAAAACCGCTGATTTGCCAGGCGGGCTCAGCGGAAGCCTTTGCAGGTTCTCTTGCCACTGGCAGAGAACATTAATATTATCAGCAGAAGCGGGGCAAAAGTCAAGGCCTAATTTGAATTGGGGTTTGCACTAACGCCATTTCTGAATGAACTTGTTCCAGGAGACGTTGCGAAAGCGCCGGGATCTAAGGGACATCCTATAGTCAATCATCGAAAAAATGACTTCTTATCACCAGCGTTTGTAGGGTGAGATTTGAAAAAAGAAAGGAGTAGAAAACAATGCCGAAAATCCTGATTATTTACCAGTCCCGGACCGGGAATACCGCTGCCATGGCTGAATCCGTGGAGGAAGGCGTAAGGAAGGCGGGCGTGGAAGTTGTTAGGAAAAAAATCGAAAACACGAGCGTGGACGACCTTCTGGAGCCTGAAGGGATTATTATCGGTTCTCCGACCTATTTTGCGGCGACCACCGCAGAGGTCAAGAGATTAATAGATGACAGCATAAAGCATTACAAGAATCTGGAAGGGAAAGTGGGGGCAGCCTTTGTGTCGGCCGGCGGCTTGGGAGGAGGTGGAGAAACCGCTATCCTCGATATCTTAAGGGCGTTTCTGGTCCATGGAATGATTGTACCGGGGTTTGTCGGACACTATGGCCCCTTATCCATAGGCTCTCCAGATGAAGACCGAAAGAAAGTATGCGTGGAATTCGGTTCCAAGGTTGCAGGTATTGTCAAGAAATTGAACCCAAACCTCTGATCGAAAACACAGAGAATACCAAGGAGATCTCCATATGGTAAACCAACAAGAAAAGGTAATATTGGATGCGGTAGATCCTTGGAAGATGCTTGCATTGGACCGGTATTTGCCTCAGGATATTGGCAGCCGGATGTCCGGGACAGAGGGTGACCGAAAGGCTATCGAGTGGGTCTCCGCGCATTTTACCTCTCTGGGACTCAAGACGGAGTTGGATCATTTCAACACCCTTTCCTGGGACTATCGTGGGGGTGACCTTCAGGGTGGGCGCCCCTTTTGACACCTCCCCCGCTTCCCGGGCCGCATATTACTCCTATCGTTTGGCCGTTGGCCGTACCCCTTTCTATGGGACGCCATTTCTGAATGAACTTGATCTATGGTACGTTGTGAAAACGCAGGGACAAACCGGTTTATGTCTATAATTTACAAAAGATTATCCAAAATCAGAAATCTTAA
>CABGHG010000109.1 GCA_902158735.1 Candidatus Methanolliviera sp. GoM_oil | reverse complement strand
GGCGTGAGTGAGAAGATAAATGTAACATCAATAATCGGACGGTTCCTCGAACACGTTAGGATCTATTACTTTAGGAATGGAGGTGATGAGGAAGTGCTAATAGGTAGCGCAGACATGATGTATAGAAATCTTAATCGCAGGGTTGAGGTCCTCTTGGATGTTCCTGATCCAAAGATCAAGACGGCGATAATCAAGAATATGTTGAATATTCACCTGAAGGATAACGTAAAGGCAAGACGCCTTCTTCCCGATGGGACTTACGAGAAGGTTACCCAGACCTCCGATTCCGACGAGGAGAGATTAAACTCACAAGTCTGGTTGATCGAGAATAGAGGAATTTGGCATGATGAAAAGTAAGATAGATGATGCAGATTTTAGCTATTGTATCTTCGGTGCTAATATACTTACGAGACTCCTAAAAGCTCTGGAGAAACAGGCGGAGGGGGTAGAGCAAGGGGATGATATAGAATATGTCCATAAGACGAGAGTTGCCTCACGCAGGATACGGGCGGCAATGCCCATCTTCAAAGAATGTTTTAAAAAGAAGAACTACAAAAGATGGAAAACAGAGATAAAAAAGATCACTCAGTCGCTTGGCATGGCTAGAGATGCTGACGTTCAGATCGATTTCATCGGAAAAGAGTTGGGGAAACTCGGCGACGAAGAGATGCGAAAAGGTATCGAGTTTTTACTATTCAAACATAAAGAGAGGCGAAACGGTATGCAGCCTGAAGTCATCGATACTCTCGACGAAATGAAGGGATCTAGTGTCGTTGAAGAGATGATGGAAGCATGCGAGGATATTATAAAGAGATCAGAAGATAATGAAGCGTCTGGTATTCCACCGGTAGTATATCTAAAGGCGGAAGCAAATATATCGGCAAAGATTAACGATCTTTTAGATATGGAGGGATGTGTCCATCACGAAGAGGAAGCGCTTAAACATCACAAGATGAGGATCGCCGCAAAAAGGTTGCGATACACAATGGAAGTTTTCCAAAAACTCTATCCCAACGAGATCAAAGAAGAGATATCGGTGATCAAGCAACTACAAGACGTACTTGGAGATATGCATGACTGTGATGTCTGGATGGAGCACATTCCAAATTTTATTAAAGAGACGAAAGAAGAAATTCTCTTAGAAGGTGATGGTGGGAGAGTAAAGGAGATAGAAGATGATCTTTTACTCTTCTTGGAGAGGATAAAAGGGAGGCGAAAGTCGCTCTATGCGGATTTTGTCCTGCTTTGGGATGAAAATAAGGAGGGGAAATTCTTCGACCGTCTAAAGGAGATAATAAGTCTTTTAGTTCTGCCTCCAGAGGACTATCCGAAGATCGCGATCATCGCAGATGTACATGCCAATCTCCATGCATTAAACGCGGTGATGGAAGATGCAAAGAACCGTGGCGCAGATATCTTTCTCAATGCCGGAGACTTTGTGGGATACGGTGCCTTTCCCGATGAAGTTGTTCAGATACTATCTTCAAGTAATATCCTAAGCGTTATTGGCAACTACGACCTCAAGGTAATCAGGAAGAGGGAAGAGAAGAAGAGAAAGAAGATTAAGACTGAAAAACAGTTATCCTTTGAGTATGCAGGAAAAAACCTCTCTAAATCCTCTTTAGATTATCTCCGCTCGTTGAATACTGAGATGAGAATTAAAAGAGGTGAAAAAATTATGCTAATGGTTCATGGAAGCCCAGAATCAATCGATGAGCATTTGACCCTCGACACCCCCGAAGAGAGGTTAAAAGAGCTTACATCAATTGCCAATGCAGATATTATCATCTCAGCTCACTCACATCTGCAGTTCTCTCGGAAAGTAGAGGATGTCACATTCATCAACCCCGGGAGCGTTGGAAGACCAGAGCAAGGAGATAGAAGGGCTACATACACAATTATGGGTAGCAATCCATTTTCTGTTGAGCATATCATGATAGATTACGATGTAGAGGGCGCTGCTGATGCGATAAGGAAGAGGAAACTTCCCGAGAACTTCGCGCAGATGTTTCTGAGAGGCGTCTCTTTAGATACGATCATGGAAGAGGAAAACGAGAGAAAAAATACAAGTGGAAAGGAATTGAAAATCGAAAGAAATACAGAGAAGATACGAAATATTGCGGCAAAATATGATGTCGATCAAGTGCATTCTGACCATGTGAGAAAGTTATCACTCACGATCTTCGACCAGATGGGTGATCTGCATTTATTGGGTGAGGAGGAACGATATTGGTTGGAATGCGCGGCAATTCTTCACGATATAGGTTGGTCTCAAGGTCAAAAGGATCATCACAAAGCGTCCTTGCGGCTTATTCTCAACGAGGTGGAGTTTCCATTCACGTCGAGAGAAAGATATATCATTGGAAGCATCGCTCGATACCACAGAAGAAGCCTTCCCAGTAAAGCACATTACAATTTTGCACAACTCAATTCAGGCGACAGAGAGAAAGTTAAAATTCTCTCCTCCATCCTAAGAATCGCCGATGGGATAGATGCTTCGCATGCTTCAATCGTCAAAGATATCGATGTGAAAACCAGCCCAAAAGAGGTGGTATTGGGATGTTTAGTATCAGGAGATAGAGATCTAGAGGAGGAGGCCGTTGACGAGAAGAAAAAATTATTCGAGAAGGTCTTCAAAAGGCAACTTACGATAAGATGGATGGGGACACCATCTTGGTTATTGCTGGTGATACCAAAAATTCTAAACAATATCTTCCACAAACGTAAGAGTAGTTATCAGAGAGGTATCGCATAAGATTTGTGTCTTCCGATATCAAGCCAAATTTTGCCGTGGATAAATTTCAGAATCCTGACATACTCCCCGCCCTGAAGGGCGAGGCTTTCTTAAGTGGTAAACCCATTCATACCCCTTCATCCCCTATATGTTCCCTTCTCCATTCATCTATTGGAACTGCATATTTTCTCTCTATCTTATCTCTGTATATCGTATTATATGCACAGAAAGGAATTATTCTTCGCTCCGGGTCCGGCGTAGCGTAGTGTATCACACATCGCTTAACCCTTTCAATATCGATATTGTAGATGTCTTGAAAGTGCATACTCCCCACGAAGAGAGCAGTTTCATGAAAATCCCCCAAACTTTTATAATTTTGATTTAAAAGTATCGTCTCAAGCAATTTTCTGAATCTTAATGACTTTGGCTTCTTTTTGTTGTCTATGTATTTATACAATATCTCTAACCCTCTCTTAACTGCCCTACCTTTATTGAGAAGACCCCCTTTCTTTAGATCATCCGTCATCTCTTCTATCGTCTCAAAAAATTTATCGACATTTACGAATCTGTTGATAGGGATCAGATCATCTGGATCTCCATCATTGACGAATATGTATGTTGCCATCCCACAGTGGGGATGCGCGCTGAACTCTATCTGCGGTTTCCCCTTATAGACCTCGACCAATTTGCTTATTGGAACGACACAAGGGACGGGATAGAAATCCTTCTTCATTATTTTCCCATCTGTCTGTTCCTCTATATCCTTTGCCAGATCTGGGATGGTGTATCGCTTCTCCTTTCTCTCATCGTGTGTTGCTCGCCCACTAAAAGAGATAGGTTGAAAGTTCACGCCTCTTATAACATCTATATTCATCGCGGCAAATTTTATCATATCTCCAATCTGATGATCATTGAAACCCTTAATTATGGTTGGAACTAGAACTACTCCCTGATCGACCTTCCTGCAATTTTCAATAACTTCTTTCCTTACATCGATGTAAGGTTCGACGTCCTTTGTAAGCCCATCGAAGTGAAGATAAACTGTGCTTAAACCTGCGTCTCTCAATCTTTTCACGAAATTTGGATCTTTCATCTTTATCCCATTCGTGGCGAGCTGAACCTGAGAGAAACCCATCTCCTTGGCAGTTCTTATCATATCAAATATATCCTCTTTGAGCGTCGGTTCTCCTCCAGCAAATTGTACTGCCGTACAAGGTACGGGCTTTTCCTCCCTCAAAGCCGTCAACATCTCCACCACCTGTTCAAATGTCGGCTCATAGACGTATCCCCTCGCGTTGGCATTTGCAAAACAAAAACTGCAGTTCAAGTTACATCTGTTCGTTACATCTATGTTCGCTAATATAGTACTACTCAGATGTTCTTTGCATAGGCCACAATCGTAAGGGCATCCTTCTTCGATCTTATGATGCGTCTTATCGATCTTTCCATCATAGGCAAACTTCTCCGCCCACAGGTACATCCCAACATCCGACCAATAGACATCTTCAAAATACCCATCTTCGGGACATCTTTTGCTGATCATCACCTTTCCGTCTTTCTCATAGATGGATGCCTCTAAAGGCTTATTACATATTGGACAGAAAGATTTTGTCTTCTTGGGGAGCCCTTTTTGAATGTCGCTCTGATATGTCTTCATATTCTACCGATCTATCAAATGCGATACAATTTAAAAGTTTTTATTTACTATAATCTAATCTCTATCGATGAACATATTACATCTGATAATACTAGGTATCTGGCTCATGCTTCCTGCTTACGTGCCGAACCCCGCAGCAGCACTCTTCGGCGGGGGAAGACCTATAGATCTTGGAAAGAAGTTAAAAGACGGTTATCGGATATTTGGGGACGGTAAGACGTTTAGGGGACTCATCTTTGGGACTTTATGCGGTATCGCGATTGGATTAATGCAAAATCTCATATCTTCAAGGATGGGGCTTCCATCTTTCGTCTTGCCCGCACTCTTCTGCCTCTCTTTCGGCGCCCTCTTGGGAGATTTGTGCAAAAGTTTCTTTAAGAGAAGATTTGGTCTTAGGCGCGGAGCTTCTCTTCCAGTTGTGGATCAACTCGATCTCGTCTTCGGCTCATGGCTCTTATGCCTCATCTTCGTAAGGGTATGGTTTTTATACAACTTCAAACCTCAGATAATTGTAGTTGTGTTAGTAATGACACCACTTCTGCATATATCTATGAATATCATCGGTTATAAGATGGGGGTTAAGAAGGAGCCATGGTAAAAAGAACGGTCAGATGCGTCTTGATCGTGAAGGAAGAAGATCAAAAAAAATTGGATGAGGCGATAGATGAGGGGGAACGTATATACCGTCTCGTTCAGAGAGAGAAGAGGGCAAAGATAGAAACCTTCTTATCGGACGGTATTGGGAAAAACATGGCCTCGCTGGCAAAGAGGTCCAAATTATCCAGCATTCCTTTGATGTTGGATTTCAAAAGAGACTGCCAGCCAGTAATAAAAGAAGATAAGATGAAAAATGAGAAGATATTTATAAAAATTCAATTTTCTCTCGACTCCGAAGGTGAAGCGACGGGATACCTCTCCTTTCAATCAGGAGGGATGGAATATATCTTTGACGCAATGAGGGGCGAGCTCTCGTTTGGGAAGGCAAATTTATACAGAAATGGTACCTATCTATTGGATATAGAGGTTAATAAGAGAGATCCAATGGTAAATAAACCAAAACATGTGGCTGGAATAAGTATTAAGAATTATAAGGTATATTTTACGGTTTTTGATCTGATAGAGAAGAAGTTGATGGAGCCAAGTGTATTAGACTTTTCCATTCTTAAAGATATGAGAAAAAAATTGTTTGAGTTGAAATTTGATGAAATAAACGACGAAGAAATTCTCGAAAAAAGGGATCGAGAAACGGTACTCTATATAAGAACGCTATCCGAGAGGATGGCAAAGATATTATCAAGATATGGAGACACGATCGCATTCATAGAAAATCCAAGAGATAGGGGTATAGCAGTCTACGAAGGATATGATACAGAGGAAGATGCCCCCGGTTGGATGGATATACTGATGAATAAATTTTTGGAGAGGAGCCTCGAGTGGAATGGGGTGCCGTTGATAGAGATACCATCCGTCAATGCCATCTTTGAGTGCCCCTTCGGCAGTATGATATGGCGAGATTACAAAAAGATACTCAAAGAAGCGGAGAAAATGTTTTCTAAAGACGAAGTAAGCGAGGTGGGCTTTAAGATCATCGTTGAGGGGTTGGCAACACTCCTCTACATGCCGGAAG
>CABGHG010000108.1 GCA_902158735.1 Candidatus Methanolliviera sp. GoM_oil | reverse complement strand
TTCTTCACATATTGCCTGATATTCTCTTCTCGAACGGAATACGGCAGGACAAATCGTCTTCTCTCTTCTCTCGCAAGATCGTCAGAGGTAAGTCCTATACAGACCTTCCCCAGCCCAAATGCAACCTCTAAAAGCTTCTTGTGCCCTTTGTGAAGGGGACTGAACGTTCCACCTATTGCAATGGCCATCTTGAAAACCTAACGGTTTTAGTCGGAAATCGGAGATTTCCGTATGCAGACGAATCTTCGATTTTTGAGCACTTCACTCACATGTCCTACCTTCGGTAGGACTGTCTTTTTAATTTTACTTTTGCCATTATTTTTTCTCCCCACAAGAAACTTCTCGATCCACCTCTTTACGTCTTTCTTCGAGTATTTTATCCGTTTATTAATCTTTTCAATGGTAATATGTCGCTCAACGTGAATCTGTTCCGATCTATGCGCAAAGAAGTGTATCTAATTCATTGTATTATAAAGGTTTGGTTCTTAACTATAAACCCACTATTTTTAATTTTCTGTGGCAACTTAAGTATTTTCCGATACCTTATCAATATTCGACAGATATTTATCGTTTGGTGGAGATAAAAGGAGGCATGCCAAGTTTGAAAAGTTTGATAAGATGGTGCGATACTGGTAGGGAAAGTGGATGTGAGCATCCCCCTGATCATCTTTCTCTTACCAAGATGTGAATTATCGATGAGATGATTTAGGATCCCATCGTTGATCGAGTCTATAAATAATAAGACGATATTGTCATAATGATCCGAGATACCTCGATTTTTCATCGCATTCTTTATAATTTTCATCTCTTGGAGAGGCATGCCCGCTTCAAATTTGATGCCCAGGAATTCTAAAATGGTTGGGGCGATGTTTGATATACAAAACCCACGATAATCCGGTTTGACAAGGTCTCCTCCGATGAATCCTCTTTCTTTCAACTCGAATATTATCTCATCTGATATCTTCATGGTATCCTTTTTTTATCTCCAATATATTATAAGGGACGATCTCAAAGTGGATCTGTCAATTATGGAAGAGATTTATTCTCCCATTATCTGAAGCACAACTTCTCTCGAGCGGCTCTTATTGTCCAATTCAATAAATACGATCTGCTGCCAAGTTCCCAGGGTCAATCTGCCATCTTCAAACGGAATAGTTATGCTCGGCCCAAGTAAAGACGCCCTAACGTGAGAGTGCCCATTTCCATCGTGCCAACGTTTTTCGTGTTCGTATTCGATCTCCTTTGGAGCTATTCTCTCGAGCATCGCCGGAAGATCTTTCAGCAATCCCGGCTCGTATTCGATCGTCGTCACTGCGCCGGTGGCGCCAGGAACAAATATCGTTACAATGCCATTCCTAATTTCTGACGCTTTTATAGCATTTGTAACTTCACCTGTTATGTCTATGATGTCCGTCTCTCCTCTCGTCTTGAAATTGATGCGCTTAGATGTAATCTTCAATCTATCTCCCTTCAAATATCGTTTATCACAAATTGTTCTTTAAACTTCCCATTCGGCAGATCTTAAGAATTTGAGCACTTCTTCATCTTCGAGATCGTACCATTGCTCATAGGCGTCTGCAACTGCAAATATCGGTCCCGTTCTGATGTTTAAACAAATAATCTTATCTACGTGATTCTCTATTCTCTCAACAGCAACAAGAGAGGACGTCGGAACTGCGACGACCAATTCTTTTGGATTCCTTCTCCTCACTGAATAAACCGCCGCCAAGATCGTAAATCCTGATGCCAGCCCATCATCGACGAGTATCACCGTTTTATCCACAATCTCCGGGAATTTGTCGTATCCAAATAATCATCCTCTTCTCGATCTCCTCTCTCTCCTCAGCGATGCAATCGTCTATCTCTTTTTTGCTCAATTCTAAATGTTTCACGAGATCCTCGTTTAGTAATATGATACCGTCCCACGCCATTGCACCGAATCCCGCTTCCCTGTTCCATGGTATGTGAATCTTCCTGACGACGGCCAGATCGAGCGGTAAATTTAATCTCTTTGAGATTTCGACTCCAACTGGTACTCCTCCGGCCGGGATTGCCAGCACGTCCTGACGACTTCGTCGTAGGATCGTGCAAATCGAAGATTTGCAGACATGCATCCTTCTCCCTATAATCTTCAAGCCATTCTGATAAAAGCTCGCCAGCGTGGGGGCGATCCCTGAATACAGATGTCTTATTCCTTAACGATCTATCTTCAATTATCTCTGTCATTT
Source organism: Candidatus Methanolliviera sp. GoM_oil (assembly GCA_902158735.1). Classification (GTDB taxonomy): domain Archaea; phylum Halobacteriota; class Methanoliparia; order Methanoliparales; family Methanoliparaceae; genus Methanolliviera. The sequence continues at coordinate 3,801 of CABGHG010000108.1, read as the reverse complement.
CATTTATTTTCAGAGGTAAATATCATTTAACTTTATCGATCTTCAATCATTTTTGAGAAAATGTTTTCTATATCCAATCAGATAAACACAACATATGAAAACTGGAGTATTCTTCCATGAAATATTTGCACGGCATTCTTGGCCCGTCGTGGGTGATAGATTCAAGAACTTTCCTAAAGCGATGGAGAGAGAGCTACAATTGGAAGAAGTAGATCTCTTTAAACCGGAGAAGGTATCTGAGGAGCTTTTATTGAATGTCCATTCGAGGGAACATCTGGATAGGGTAAAAGAGGAGACGTCGCCGAGTATATCTTTCCAAGGATGATAAGGATACTTGCGAAATGAAGTTCGAACCGAGCTATATCGGATTATACGAAAGCGGAGTGCTGGATGAGAGGATAAGAGAACTCTACAAGATACTCGAGAGTTGTGAGTTATGCCCAAGAAAATGCGGAAAGAACAGGTTAAAGGGAGAGGAGGGATTTTGTAGATCTGGAAGAGAGCTCATAGTGTCGAGTTATGGCCCACATTTTGGAGAGGAGGAGCCTCTGGTCGGCACGGGGGGATCCGGAACGATCTTTCTGACAAACTGTAATCTTCGTTGCGTATATTGTCAGAACTATGAGATCAGTCATCTAGGCATCGGAAGAGAGGTATCTACGGAGGGAGCGGCCGAGATGATGATCGAATTACAGAGAAGGGGATGCCATAACATAAATCTCGTTACTCCAACCCATTTCGCACCGCAGATCGCAAGATCGATCAGATATGCGATCAAGAGAGGTCTTCGCCTGCCGATCGTCTATAACTGTGGCGGATACGAGAACGTTGAGACGATAAAGTTATTGGAAGGGATCGTTGATATATACATGCCAGACATAAAGTATATCTCTAAGAAACCTGCAAAAAAATATTCGGGTGCTCCCGACTACTTTTATCGGTGCAGAGAAGCCGTCGAAGAGATGCACCGTCAGGTTGGAGATCTGAAAATAGATGAGGATGGGATCTTGTACAGAGGTCTATTAATAAGGCATCTGATCCTGCCGAATGATTTGGCGGGAAGTTTAGATACATCAGAATTTTATTCAAAACAGGAAATCCTGAAAATTTTGAAATGATAACAAATAGAATGAAAGAAAGAGGGCTGTTATGATAAATTCTGGGATTAAAACTGGGTACCTAACATATATTAAACTTTTAAAACGCTCACCCGTGGATTTCTTTATCCACTCCTTCACAAATAAGGAACGCCTCCATCGTCCTTCCATCCCCTCAAGGGCGGCTTCTGCCAGTGCCATATAGTCCAATCCATTGGTCATGGCATTTATTACTTCCAGCACGCAGGAACATCGGTCCTTTTTGTCTCAGAAAGGCTGGGGGCTATAAAATATGAGAAATTCTCAAGAATTAGAGCTCGATGTAAGAAAGAGAGATCATACTGACGATTATCGGGATGGTACTCAACCATAGTCTGTGTGTTCTACAAAAAAGGAAGAAGGGGAGGAATGCGGCAACTTCATCGTTGAAGGAATCTCTCTAACGTTGCACCTGAACTATTTCTTGGGTCCAAATTTCTGCAGATCCTCGAAGGGAATGGTGGGCATAAATTCAGGTGTCATCAGATCTGCAAAATACCGTTCCCATGTTGCTATAGATGTCTCATCTGCTTCAGCTACAAATACAGTACAGTTTTGACCGTAGATGCTCGGAAATTCCCTAGTAATCCATTTAATTTTCTTGTCGGCTTCCATGACATCTTTTGGGGCTTTACCATCTAGCAATGCAAAATATCGCTCGCTGACTTCCTTGTACTTTCCCGGTTCCCATCTATTAATAAATACACATCTCATATTATCACCCCCTCTTTCTTATTGGTACTTCTATCATTGCACCCCACCTCGGTGCTCACAAAACGTGAATAGTTCGATTCCTTGCACTCAAATTATCTGAAATCTTCTGAGAAGACTATCTTCGTCTCGGTGATTTTATCGTATGGCGTTCCTGTCTTGGAAAACACCTGTTTTATCGATTCTGCATCTTTTGCATCCCACTCGCAGTAGATCTTTCCCAGTTCCGGCACGAGGTAGCTCTTAACCCAGTAGGCATCCGTGGTTGAGTTAGCTTTTGCGGCTTTGAAGTCTTTGTCTATCTCGGCCTGTGGTCTCTCAAAAAATTCCTTCCCAAACGTGTGCTCAAGGAAAAACTTTGGCATTTTCTCCTCCCTTTTGTTGAACTGCTTTTGCAGCTACAATACAAAGAGTGGTGTTTCTAATATTTAAATCAGTCGATCGACTTCTCTTTTTAACACAAATATTTTAAAAGGAAGATAGATTAACAACAGAATTATTCAACAGAGCATATTTGACTACAAATGCCGAAAAGAAGAGAGCTTAAATAAAAAGTGGGTCCGGCTGAAGGAATTACCTTGATCTTGCCATCACGTGTGCATCTTCCTCTCTATAATAATTCGGTATGACTGCTATCTTAATAAACCCAAGAACCTCGTAAAATGCTTGCGCAGTTTTATTGCTCACTCTCACCTCCGCCCATGCCCTTCCACAAGTTTTAAGCACCTCTTCTACGAGTCTCGTTCCTATCCCCCTCCTTCTATGCAATGGATCGACCGCGATCGAAGCAATGTGGCCATTTCTCTCATCAAAGATGATGTACGCGATAATCTTCTCATCTTTATATACCAAGAACTGGTATAACCTTGAAAAATAGAAGAACGTGAATCGATCGTAAGCAGATTTTGGGAAGGAGTTCGATTCTATCTCCAATATCCTTCTCATATCCCGGTGGGTGAATTTTCTTATCATCTCTATCCAAGCAAATGTTTATTTCCAATATTAACCTTATTCAAGTATCTCTTTGCGGTCTTATAGCACTCTTCTACCTGCTTTCCCGGCGTTATCGTCATATCCGACATGTAAAAGGCGCGCTCATCATCTGAAACGCCGCTTAGCACAATGCTCAGATTTTAAGATCTTACCACCCCGATATCTAACTTATAGAGAAGGAGGCGATCCACGAGATATGTCATGTATTTGGGGCTAAACCACTGCTCAAATCGATGCGTGGTGTGTTTCTCAAATTCGCTCCTCGAGGCGATAGAGAAGCCTAGTGAACTCTGCGAGGATGATAAAGAGAATTGAGAAGTCAACGGTGGCGTGGGTCGAAGAAAATTGTTTATCTGGGGCGTACTGGATCGCCTCTTCCTGTGACTTTTATCCTCCCTCTTTCGAATTGGGGTCTTCAAGAGGGGATAAACTAACTTCTCAGACCGTTCTAAAAGACTTTGGCATACCCATGATGTGCTCTCCTATGTATGCAAGGGACATCTGGTTCGTTACAGGAGCCTAACCGACAAAGCTGCATCTCGCGCCACCATCGCTCTACGTGTTGTTCTTTTGCATATCCATACCCGCCTGGCACTTGCATCGCATGCGAATAGTTGATGCTATGTTTTGCCATCGCTTCCCCCCTCACGGAGTCATCTGGAAGATCGGCCAGGAACAACGTCAGTCCCTCGCTCTTTCTTTTGACTTCTTCCTTCGGTGTCGTTCTCGTGACAAGAAGCATCATGCTGGACCTATCATAATTAATCCTTCTGAATCTTATGGAGAATACTTTCATAGTAGTCCAGTGATTCTGGATTAATTAAAGCGTCTCTATTAAGTACGGGCATATCATGTATTATATTCGTGACCGCGGACTCCACCTTTTTCATATTCAGCGTGTAAGGGATATCTGGTGCTTCAATAATTTTAGCTGGAACATGTCGCGGGGAGGCATTTTCGC
>CABGHG010000107.1 GCA_902158735.1 Candidatus Methanolliviera sp. GoM_oil | reverse complement strand
ATTAGACGATATGATCTCAACCGGTGGAACGGTCATAGAGGCATCTAAAATGCTCAAAGAGGAGGGGGCGATCGATATCTATGCCGTCTGTGTGCATCCCGTTTTGGTTGGACCCACACGCCTAAAATTGTATCAATCTGGGATAAAAGAGGTAATATCGACGGATACGCTTGAGAATATAACGAGCATGGTCTCGGTTGCCCCTTTGATCGCGGATCGGTTATAATCTTCTTTTTCTATATGAGGATCTCTTAAAGATGATCTTCAAAGGTGCAGAGATCAAAGACGAGATAATCGCTGGTCTGACAACGTTTATGACTATGGTGTACATAGTCTTTGTAAATCCTCAGATCTTGAGTGCGGCAGGCATGGACTTCGATGCCGTCATGCTCGCAACGATTTTGAGCGCAAGCGTGATAACAATAATCGCCGGCATATATACAAACCTCCCGTTTGCTCTGGCGGCAGGAATGGGGCTGAATGCCTATTTTGCATATAGCGTCTGTGTCGGGATGAATATATCCTGGCAGGTTGCGCTTGCAGCCGTTTTTATCGATGGTATAATCTTTCTGATAATCTCCATATTGCCAATAAGGGAAGACATGGTGAAAGCCATTCCAATGAGCTTGAAACTCGGAACGAGCGTTGGAATTGGGCTATTTATTGCTCTCATAGGCATGGTCAATGCAGGGCTGGTTGTATCAGACCCCGGAACACTCATATCTCTTGGTGACCTTACAGCACCGCAAACACTTCTGGCAATATTTGGACTGATGTTCATGGCAATTCTTACTGGTTTCAGAGTCAAAGGAGCCCTTTTATTTGGTATTATAGGCACAACTCTGCTTGGATGGATCTTTGGCATTCCGGCAAGGCCAGAATCGATCTCGGATATATTTGCACTTCCAAACTTCTCCTCCCTCTCAAACACCTTTCTTCAGATGGACTTTGCCGGAGTCTTTAAGCTTGGTCTGGTGTGGGTCATAATAACCTTCACATTTGTTGATCTCTTTGATACACTTGGAGCGGCAACAGGACTGGCGACAAAGCTCGATATGATAGATGAAGAGGGTAGCTTTAAAGGTGCCAGAAGGCTCTTTATAGTCGATTCCATAGGCACAATATTTGGATCTATTCTTGGCACGTCAACCGTAACGACTTATGTTGAGTCTGCTTCAGGTGTTGCTGAAGGAGGAAGAACGGGATTAACCTCTGTTGTAACAGGTTTGGCTTTTCTATCAACACTCTTTCTCGTTCCATTTGCGAAACTTATACCACCAGCGGCAACGGCTCCAGCTCTTATCATGGTTGGTCTATTTATGATGGAGCCTGTTTTGAAGATAGATTTGAAGGATATAACGAATGCTCTGCCTGCTTTTTTAATTATTGTGGCAATACCATTCACGTACAGCATCTCAAATGGAATTATGCTTGGTATAATCTCTTACACGATTATAAAGGTTCTAACGAAGAGGTGGAACGAGGTAAGTATAGCTATGTATATTCTAACGGCAATATTTATTATATATATCTCCTATCCAGCTCTTTTATGATAACCGATATGTCTCCATGTTCTTTGGTACAATCGTCTCGATCTTAAATCTCTTGTGAATGCCACTCGCCAGATCTATACATTTACCCTCTTCGCCGTGATTTGTCAGTATTTTCTTTGGCATTGGATTCAATCTCTTCACATAATCCATGAGTTGTTGCCTGTCCGAATGGCCGGAAAAACCATCCACGGTTTGCACTTCAAGATTCATCTTTATCGTTTCCGTTCTGCCTTCCGATGATATTGGTATCTCTCTCCATCCATTCTGGATTCTCTTTCCGAGCGTTCCTTCTGCTTGGTAGCCCACAAATATGAGCATATTCTTCTCATCAGGACCAAGATATCTCAAATGCTCCATTATCGGACCTCCATTGATCATACCGGAAGTTGATAGAACGATCGCCGGTCCATTTTCAAAGATCTCTTCTCTTTTACCCCGCGAATCGACCCTCACAAAACAGTCAGAGAGGAAAGGATTCAAATCATCGTGAAAGATCATGTTTCTAAGGTTATTGTTCAAATATTCAGGATAAGCCGTGTGTATGGCGGTAGCCTCCCAGATCATTCCATCCAGATATACCGGCACTTCCTCTATCTTCTTATTTCTTATCGCATCTTCAAGTACGATCATCACTTCTTGACTTCTGCCAACGGCAAAGGCAGGGATCAAAACCTTCCCCCCCCTCTTTAAGACATCTCCAATGACATCCTGTAATCTCCTCTCTGCCCACCTCCTTGATGGCTGAAGATCTTTTGAGCCTCCATACGTAGATTCTATGATCAAACATTCTAAACGAGGAAAGGTATTAACCGCAGGATCAAAGAGAAGTGTTTTTTCGTATTTTATATCCCCAGTAAATACCACGTTGCAGAGCCCCTCCCCAACGTGAAAATGTGCTGTGGAAGAGCCTAAAATATGGCCTGCATTGTGCAAAGTTAGATGAACATCCGGTGCAATATCGGTGACTGCCTCATAACTGAGTGGGATGGTGTGCTTAAGCGCTTCCCTCACCATACTGGACTCATAAGGGGCGCTTTTCCCCTCCCTGACGGATACATCAATGAAATCTAACTGTAAAAGAAGCATCAGATCTCTTGTAGGGGGAGTCAGGTATATTGGTCCGTCGTATCCATACTTATAAAGTAGAGGAACCAACCCACTATGGTCCAGGTGTGCATGGGTGACTACCACTGCATCTAAATCAGTTAACGGCGTTACCTCCGGGATATATAGATAAGGATAGGCATTATTGTCAGAACCCACGTTCACTCCGCAATCAATTAAAATTTTTGTCTCTGGGGTTGACAAAAGAAAACAACTTCTTCCCACCTCCCTACAACTACCCAAAGATGTTACTCTGGCCCACTTATCCGTTGGATCGATTTTTCTATGTATGCTCACACCTATTCTCTTTAAGAACTTTTTTCTATCATTGCCCATCGATTTAAGATATTCTCTCGTATTTTTTATGATCGTAGACTCTATAGGGGGAACGCGTATTACCTTTGGAGTCCAACCAACCTTCTTCGTTATAGCCCTCATCGTCGCCCCTCTTTTACCTATTACAAGCCCGGGTTTATCAGCTTCTATTGTAACCTCTCCCATCTCGGGATCGAAGTAAAAGTTTTTTACGCCAGAATCCTTCGGAATAACATCCTCCATACCTTTTATGGCAATTTCTGGACTCGTGAGAGCCTTTTTATCGGGTCTAACCACTATTCTCTTCTTCAGATCTTTGGCGAGATTTCTTATTATATTCTCGTTCTCGACAAACGCCGCCGGGTCAGATGTATATATAACAAGCTCTGCCCCCTCATATTCTATGCCGGTTAATTCCACCGCATCTCCAACCCGCCCCCTTATCTTACCCAATAAGTCATCGAGTGTCTCTTCGAACGTCATTTGAATCTTCCAATTTTTAGATCAATTATACATCTAAATCTACCAAATTGCACAAACAGTATTGATGAGTAACTCAAAAATAAAATAGTGTTTAAATAATATTTATCTAGGCATATTTAAAAGTGGAGATCATCTTTTTAATCTCGCCTTCTGCTACCTCCTTAAATCCTTCCTTGCCAATTTTTACGGCCTCGATACTTTCTCCCGATGCGGAATCCCTTCGTATAGCCGCTGAAATAGCTCTTACAGCCAATTTTACCCCCGCGTCCATCGATATATCTCCTTTATATCCGCTCTCGAGAATTCCATATGCAATAGGAGAACCGGAACCTGTTGAGGTAACCTTCTTCTCCTCGATCATACCGCCATAGGGATCGATAGAAAATATCCTTGAACCCACTCTATCCATCCCTCCAATCAAAAATTGTGTTATGAAGGGGAAATATCTATTATCATTCAATATATTCGCAAGAAGCGTCGAAAGAGCATTAATTGTCATAGATGTACCAGTTCTCACTTTATAAAGATTCACCTCGACTGAGAGCCATCTCATAATCCTCTGAGCGTCTCCCACAGCCCCCGCCGTGGTCAGTCCGATGAAATCGTCTATCTTATATATCTTCTTTGCATCTTTACTCGCTATAAAATGTTCCATCGTGGCTCTCTTCTCTGATGCGAGCACGATACCATCCGCGCACACCACGCCCACCGTTGTAGTCCCCTTATAATATTTTTCACTGTAAGGCAAAATCAAACCTCCGTTTCTCCTCCACCAAACATTCTATTCATCCCCTCTAAAGAGGCAATGATTCAAAAAGTCGGATACACATCATAGTATGTTCCACTCTTATTTAAAGATTGTTCTTTCGAATACAGATATACTCACTCCATTGTTATTGCTTCGTTTGGGCAGACGTCAACACACGTCTCGCATTCGACGCATTCATCTTCATCTACTTCTGCAATACCATCATCGTTCATGCTTATCGCCTCTACCGGACACTCATCAACGCACGTCTCACAACCTTCACACTTTTCTGGATCAACCACAGCTGGCATTTTACATCACCTCTTTAAACAAAAATCTTTTAACAAAAAATGATCCGCCATATCTTCTATTTATCTTTTGCCCTTCGATCTAAAGTTCAAGGACGTCTTCCATCGTGTATATCTTCTTCTCTCTTTCTGATGCAAAGAGCCACCTTATCGATCTTAAAACACCGGATGCAAATGCTTCTCTGCTGTGTGCCCGATGAGTTATCTCCAATCTTTCCCCATCTCCTCCAAATAAGACTGTATGATCTCCCACGATGTCGCCCGCCCTAATCGAGTGCATCCCTATCTCTTCTCTTCTTTCGCTAAATCCACTTCTGCCATATACCGGCTCTCTCTCTCCCCAAACCTCACATAAGAGATCATAAGCCTTCTTTGCCGTTCCGCTCGGAGAATCTTTCTTAAATCTGTGGTGCGACTCGATGATCTCGGCGTCGTACCCCTTCAGGTGGATGGCAGCTTCTTTGACGATCTTCCAAAAGACGTTTACGCCCACCGAAAAATTCGGAGAGATGACCGCGGAGACATTGCCATTTATCGCCCGTTCGATTCTTTCCTCTTGCTCTTTCGAGAAACCCGTCGTTCCAACCACCAGATTAACTCCATTTTCAGAAGCAGTTTCTATATTCTCCACGGCGGCATCTGCAACCGTAAAATCTACATATACATCTGCTTTTGGAGATACCTCTCTAAATATCTTATCCATCATCTTTGCATCTTCTATCTTCAGGTTTCCCTTTTCTCCAATCCCAGAAACGTCCATCGCGACTGCCAATTCCACCTCGTCCGCTTCTAATACATCTTTACATATCAGAGATCCCATCCTTCCGTTTGCGCCGGCGACCGCAACGTTTATCATTTTTTATTCCTTAATGTATCCCTTTAAAACCTCTTTCAGTTTCTCTCATTCTCTTCGGATAAGGGAACCAGAGGTAGTCTAAGCCCACCTGCCGCCAATCCCCGCATCTTACATGCGGTTTTGACCGGTATTGGATTCGTCTCGATGAAGAGAGCCCTAAAGATCGGCGAAAGATCGTAATGTTTCTCCCTTGCCTTCTCTAAATCTCCAGATTTGAAGTATTCGTACATCTCGACGACCTCCTTCGGTAATACGTTTGCTACAACGGAGATCACGCCAACTCCCCCAAGAGAGAATATGGGAAACGCCTGATCGTCGTTTCCAGAGAGAACCTCAAAATCTTCATCTCTCGTAAGCTCTATGATCTGAGAGATCTGGGATATACTGCCTGAAGCTTCCTTTATACCATCTATACCATCTATCTTAGATAATTCCGCCACAACAGACGGCTTCATATTTATTCCAGTCCTCGATGGGACGTTGTATAAGATGATCGGTATATCTATGCTCTCTGCCAATGTACTAAAATGTTTTATCAGTCCTGCATCCGTCGGCTTGTTATAGTATGGCGTTATGACCAATACCCCATCCGCTCCCGCATCTTCGGCATATTTTGAAAGTTCTAACGCCTCTTTTGTGCTATTAGATCCAGAACCAGCCAA
>CABGHG010000106.1 GCA_902158735.1 Candidatus Methanolliviera sp. GoM_oil | reverse complement strand
GGAGATAAAGTTCACCGTTTTCCTCCACCCTCTGTTCTATCCTCCTTGTTCTGATCGATTCATACCTTCTTCAGCGTCTTTACCGCCCCTTTGAAGACGACGATCTCTTCCTCATCGTTCTTTGGCTCGATCAATAACTCGTATCTCGAATATCCCTTCATCTTCCCTTCGATCTGAGATCCATCTAAGAACGTCAGGATCACATTCTCGCCATGCAACCCACGAGAGAAGTCGTTTATCTCCTTCGATTTTCCCTTTTCCACCTTATCCTCTCCTTTCCTCTTCTCTTTCTCGATCTCTCTCGGATGCTCTTCCTTTATATGAAATTCGAGGTTCTTCTTGTTCAACGATTCAAAATCGCAGTAAGGACATTTATATGGCATTTAGATCTCTCTTTACCCACCTCTGTTCTTTGCATTCAGGGAGACCATAATCCAATATTAAAACCGAGTAAACCGCCCGCCGTTGCGCCACATATTGCTCCTATGGGGCCTCCAATCATCCCTACTGTAGCTCCTCCTATTACACCGCCTATTCCACCACCGACCAAACCTTTGCCTAATGACATGATGCTTCTCCTTTTAGATTATTTGTATCCCTATCGTGGTTAGTAATACTGCAAATCCTATGACGAGAGACCATATTGCCATTATCATTTTATCGATTCTCTCATCTGTTTTATCCAGTCTTGTGTCAACCCGATCTAATCTTTTTTCTGTTATTCCATCTAATCTTTTATCCATCCAATCTAATCTTTTTTTCATCTCCTCAATTTTCATGCCTATGATCTCGTCTTTATCCATATCATCCTCAATCTTTTTCTTTCTCTGCTACTCGTTCTTTGATTGTGTCTGTTATGACCTTGTTCGGCGTTTTCGACCTCGGAAAAGTCTCTTTAAATTTTTTCCAAAGATCAGCGTCGATCCTTAGTGGGTATGTTATCTCTGGCATAGTGGGAAATAGTTAGTAATAGATACTATTTATACCTTTTGAATCTAAATCTAAATTATCTATTCTTCTGATAAGACCCACTCGTGCTCTATCAACGCCGTATATTTCTTTAACGATCTTGGATCCCCTCCAACCATCTCTCTAATGAACTTCTGTGCAACAGGTGTAGGGAAATTATTGCAAGACAGCCACAGATCGTTATCTTTCAGTTTATTTACAACTGCACCGACCCTTTGCATCGTTGGACTTACCCTCTCGGACTTTACCTTTGCTTTTGTATTAGTATTGGATATGATCGGCAGACCTCGAACCGTATCAAACTTCACTCCTCTATGGACTTCTTCCTCGTTGGAAATCGGAGATTTCGCTTCTTCTCCTTCTAGCACTCCCTGATAAATTCTTTCTTCAAGATCGTCAAAAGATAGATCTCCATTTAGAAAAGGGGGGAAAGATGGGGAAGGAAGAATCCCATCATAATTAGATCCGTAATATGATGGGTGTTCTTCTCGCTCTCGCGAATACTTTTTCTTTTCTTCCTTAACGTGCGTGTGTGTGCGTGCGTGGGAGAGGATAGCCTCTCTTGGTTCTTCCTCGCTCTCTTTTTCAAGATATAGTTTTAACGCTTCGTTTAACTCCTCTCCTAAAATACCGTGTAGTTTTCCTCTCTTTAACCCAGCAGCGCCTCTAAACTTAGCCCAGAGCTCTTTATCTACGTTTCTGACGTGCAAATTTTCTATTACCTTTTCCATTTTGACACCTATGTGTTACATGTAGCCCGAAGCATATAATACTTTGGTTATCATGTAGCCCGAAGTGGCTATCATTGTAGCCCGAAGTGGTTATCATGTAGCCCAAGATAATAGCCCTATGTAGCCCTTATTCCCCTTCACTATTATTATTATTATTATTACTAACTAGTACTCTATCTATCTATCTATCTATCAGAGACCGCTCAACGCTTCTTTTGATTTTTGATAAAAAAAGAACTTTGGATTTTTCTTTACTCTTATACAATATTTACACACACGCACACGCACACGCTTATGGGCTGACTTGTGAAGTAGCATATTCCAATCTTAACATGGGTAGGATATATTCCGCATAGTTTATAAACAGAAGAAATATCAGATGGGGTTTAACCCACACAAACACGACGATTGATGAGCAGATCCAAAGGAATACAGATATGCCTTAACCATGTTCTTCTTATTCAACGATTCAAAATCGCAGTAAGGACACTTATATGACATTTTAGATCTCTCCCTCTCCTTCTTTGTGATTCTTCTTCTTTGTGGTTCCTTCAATTATAATATACTGCACCATAATAATTTACCCACCAAGGTTTTCTCTAACCTGATGGTCCAGGCTTCATGTTACGAATGCGGAAGGTCGTTCAGTTGTCCACCTCATCGGATAAAGGCGGCTCGGCATGTATTCTGTTGTAGGGAATGCTATTGGAGATATAGGAAGGCACATCCGGAGGAGTTCTCGCGACGCTCACGAAAGTGAAGTAAAAATGAGATAAGAACCAATATCTCACATTTTACAAAAGATCGGAAATGTAAAATGAATTAGGTGACGCAAAGAATTATAAAATAAAGGACAAAATAATCGAGTGGTGAAAACAGGATCAGGAATTTGAAAAAGATGATGGGTGACGACAGAGGGATGATGACTCTAGTCATATGTTTAGAGGAGATCTCTTTTTGTTTGTGGCCCCCTACTTGGTTGTGCTGTCTCCCGTGCTTGTTGATAATATTCATGCCATGGATGGGAGTGCTGGATATCGTGTTTGCACCTCTCGAATGTTTAGGACGTTGTGCAATCGGAGCCCCCATTTTTAATTTAACAATCCAATATTTCACTAAAGTTTTCTATGTATTCATTAAGTAAAAATTTGAGTGAGCCGAAATCTTTGATTAAGCTACTTTCAGAATAATCTATATTTGATTTTCTCTTCTCATCGGGATATCTGCCTGCACTCTCATAGATAGGAGTAATAATGGAAAGAGGGAAAAGTAAAAATCCGCTCCACCAAGCCATCAAAAATAAACAAATGCTAGAATTAATAGAGTTATCAAGATCTATTCCTCGTTTGATTAATTTTTTAATTTCTGCCCTTTGAAATTTTTTGTTTATTAAATCTTCCATTAGATCAAATAGTAATTCTTTAGAACTAGCAAATGAATATGGCAAGAGTTTCCCAGAACATTTCAACCAATAATGAAAACCTTTATCTAAATCTATTAATTCTTTTTTATCATTAGCCTTTGCATATTTTTCCAATAATTTTATTCCATCACTCGTTTTTTCCTCTTGAAAAATTTTCTTTACTTCCATTCTTTCCCTCTTCGAGACTAAAACTCCCCCCACTTCATCTACCCAAGGCAAAAATTCTTCTAACAGCTCTTTTAAAAAGGGGTTAGAAGAAAGTTTAACATAGAACTTAGCTGATTTGTGACCATATTGAGTCAACAGCTCACTTTCTTTGATTAACCCCCACATCATTGCTTGGGCCTTAATCACCTTCTCTACAGTTTGTTGAAGATGGTATAAAGTAAGACCATAAATTCCCATATTATAACTAGATTCAGAAATTTTTAGATCATCTTTCGCAGATTGGAGCCACTCTTTTACGATACCCGGATCCTCTCTCTTGATTTTTCCCTGCTGAATTCCTTCACGCATCTTTTTCAAAAACTTTTTTGAGATGGGAAAGATCCTCATGAAAGTTTTTTGGAAAGAAGGCATTGGTCTGAGGTAAGTAATGGTGCTTACATAAAGAGAAAATAGATCTTCATCTATACATTGTATCACCTTTTTAAATTCCTCATTTGTAATCTTATCTATAGTTTTTTAATTCCCCCTTTATCCTAACTTTGTCAATAAGTAAATCTTAGGCCAAGTCCTTTTTTAACTCCTCTGCTTCCCCTTCTATTCCTCTCTACCTCTCTCTTTTCCATCCACACTTAAAGAGATAAAAATCTTTTGACCAAGCCAGAAATAATTTCTTCAATCTCAAATTTACAAAAGACGACGAATGTAAAGTTTGAATATCGAGGAGGTTTGGATAGTTTCATAGTCACTGTGCTTTTAATTACTTAAACTTCACGACTTGATTGGGAAAATCGAAGATTTACTGAAAAAATTTTACAAAAAATATGCTTTGTGAAGGCAGATATTTTTGGAAATGTTAGGTCTGGAGAGGTGGATAAAATGAATATCAGTTTAAAGTAAATATAGAAGCATCAAGAGAGGAAAAGAGATTATATAGATGAGTTTGTAATAAGATTTATCGGCGAACGAAATTAGTCAGATAAAAAGGAGGATGAAGATATGGAGAAAGAGACAATAGAAAATGAAAACGATGTGTTGCTAAAAATATATAATGAATCGCTCAAAGAATACCGTCAACGCTATAATTGGTTAACGTATAGTTCATATGTAGTTGCATTTGTTGGTACCGTCGTGACTAACTTGGTTTTTGAGATATTTCCTGAAAGAGATACCAAATTTGCATATCCTTTCTTTTGGTTTATGATTATTTCATTTTTGATAGGAACCGGTCTTCTTATCGCTTTTTTTATTTTTTGTAAAAGACAATATAATACCGGAAGCAAGGCGAAAAATATAGCGGAAAAAATAGAAGAAAAGCTTTTTGTAGAGCGTAAACTAAGACTTATTCACGAGATACGCGAAGGTGGGACCGGTAGTTGTCTCTCGTATTTAGTTCCGATTGTTGCCCTCGTCTATTGGGTTATACTATGGATTTGTATAATTTTTCCGAGAATGGTATGATTATCGGCACTTCCAAAGAGGTGCCAACATTTAGTTTTTCTCGTTGCGCGATAATATCCATTCTATACAGGATTACCTGCTTGTGACGTAAAAAATAGGTGATCCTTATAGAGTCATTTTTAAATCATCGAGAGATGAAACAGTTGTAATATGAGCATTTTCACCTGTTAGACGGTCGATAAAATCGCTTCCAAAATAAATTGTTTCATCTCGTTTGATTTTGCTCTTTTTCAATATCTTTATCAATCCTTCAGGACACGGTTTCAACATACTGACATCTTCGCCGGTTACTATATCAATGAATCTTTCCGAAATGCCCTGCTTTTTCAACTGATCATAGACAAACTGTTTTGAATTGCTCGAGAGAACCGCCATCTTATAGCCATCTGTATATTTTATGAAATTAACTACATCTTTAGAAGGTTTGTATTCGCCTGTCACCGCTGTCAATGCTTCGATAGTCTGCAATGCATATCGTTTAAGCATCGGACCAGCACAAGGTATCAATCCAACAAGAGAAACAGAAGATGTTGCCAGACGTTCCGCTAAGCTATATTTACCAAGTGCACCGATTATCCTTCTCGGAATCGGGGGTATTACGATCGTATTATCAAGATCGAAGATGATAAGCTTATAAACCATATTAAATTCTCCTCAATCCTGCCCTCCTCTTTTTACAAAAGATAAAGATTGTAAAATATCAAAGTTGAAGAGTTTCTATATTATCAATTCGTTCTCTAAACGTTTCAGTAGGTGTGGATTCAACAGAGCCAGATAAAAACTCTCTTATTATCATACCATGAGAAGGAGTATCTAAATTACCACCTGAGAATTTACATAATTTTCTAATCGCAGAAATGGCAGCCTCTTTATTTTGAGTCAAACCAACCGCACAGCTATCTGCGCTCAGTTCTTCTCCTCTTACCAGAAATGCTTCAATTGGTTTCAAGCTCAAAAATCTCCGGAATACCGTCCAAGGAGCCCATACAAGATATATACGGTTAAGAAGATAATGTGCCCCTTTCACCACCGAGTGCCCTTTCACTATATGGCATATCTCATGTGCTATAACAAAATCAACCTCCCCGCCACCTCCTACAATAGAAGGAAGTTTGTCAGAAACTATAATACGCCCCACCCGTCCTACTCCGATACCAAAGGCTGGCACGTCACCCATTGACGATTGTCTTCTTACTTCTCCTTTAATGAGATACAAATGAAACCCCATTTCTCTCATATACTTATTGATGGTCTGCCTCAACCTTCTCTCTAACCCTTTTTCTTCCTTACCCATTTTATTTTCTCCTCATCTTCCTTTTAACCTTAAATTTTACAAAAGATAAGGAATGTAAAGAAAATGTCGTGTGGCAGATAGCGAAGACATTTTCATTTTAGGGAAATAGAAAATAAAGATATATGTAGAT
>CABGHG010000105.1 GCA_902158735.1 Candidatus Methanolliviera sp. GoM_oil | reverse complement strand
ATAAGAGACGATGCTATAGAAGCTTTAAAAGATGTGTCCGGCGGAGATATGCGTAAGGCGATCAACGCGCTCCAAAGCTCCGCGGCGATCGAGAGGGAGATAGAAAAAGAAACCATCTATGATATGGCGGCGAGTGTTAGACCGGATGAGATGAGGAAAATTCTTGATTCGGCGCTTGGTGGATCATTTGATAAGGCAAGGGACCAACTCTCTCTTCTAATTGAGAAAGGAACATTTTCAGAGGAGATCATCAAGGTGATACACAGAATAATCTTCGATCTCGATATTACAAATGATAAGAAGGTTAGACTTATAGATAGGCTCGGGGAGACGGAGTTTCGGATAACGGAGGGGGCAGACGAGAGGATACAACTCGATGCCCTGCTCGCATATATTGCCCTTATGGAATGAATGAAGTAGGAAAGGGTATCTATCCTAAAATAAGGCATTCACTCCTGCTCATTTAGATAAGTAACAGCATTTTTAATTCCACCAAGCGTGAGGTTCTCCATATGATATATCTGCCTGATCTCTCTTATAGTATAACTTCCGTATCTCTCAGACCAGTAGCTACTCTGTATCGGGTTTAACCATACACTATAGCTGAACCGGTCTCTTATTCTCTTAAGCCAGACTATTCCGGGCTCGGTATCATCGACACCGTACTCGATAGCACCCCTGGGGCTGAAGAGTTCTTCAGGAGCCATCGAAGCATCGCCGATTATCAATACCCTGGTGTCAGCAGGATTATTTGATAAAAATTTTTTTGTCGGATAATCTTTTAGCCTTTGTGGATCAGAGAAGAGATTGCCATAGATACAATTCCTAAAATAATAGGTTGAGAGGTCTTTGAAGCGGTCTTTAATCTTTGAAAAAACCAGACTGACTATACTGACGTATCTGCTCATCGAATAGCCGCCGTTGTCTATCAAGAGTGTTACCCGAATATTGTCCCTGAGCTCCGGTTTAAAGATGAACTCGATCTCTCCTGCGTTCTTTGCAGTCCTATAGATCGTTTCGTTCAGGTCAAGATCGGTCTTTGGTCCTATCGGAACCATCTTCTTAAAGGTGCCAAGGACCTGTCGGATATTCTCAGCCCGTAACCCGGCGTTATCGGAGTAATTTATATACCTTCGCTCACCGATAGTTTTTATGGCAGACTGCCTCTCAGATCTTCCATAAACCCTGATACCGCCATAGCTATTTCCAGAATGCCCATAAGGAGATGTTCCTCCGGTGCCTATCCACTTATTGCCACCGTGGTGTGCCTCGGTCTGCTCCTCAAGCGTCTTTAAGAACCGTCTGAAGAGCTCCTCTGGAGAAATTTTCCATTGAATCTCCGCAGGTTTAAGCTTCCCTTCTCTCATTTGCGTATCGAGCCATTCCCTGAACGGTTTATTCTCCAAAAGTTTGTTCAGATCAGTAATCTCCCCTGATGATGGTAGTTCAATACCGTAAAAGTACTTTGAAAACGCGCGGTCAAAGTTATCCAGGTGTTCTATCCTCTTGACGCAGATGAGCCTGAGTAAATTATAGAGATCATCCACATTCTCCGCCAAACCTTTCTTCAAACCCTCCTGCAATTCAAGAATATACTGCGTCGTTATGGGAACCCCATAACTTCTTAACGTGTAAAAGAAATCGACGAAGAACATTTTACTCTAATAATCCCGCTCTTTAAAGATGTTTGGGTTATGCTGGCGGTGAAAGTTATTGGTGTAAGCCTGTATATCACCTGCCCGTTTCAAAAGAACCCCAAGAAATGGCACTCTTTCCTTGTAATTTTTTTTTCTAAGTTCCGACGGAGATATGTCTTCGTGTTCAAGTGCACCTATCCAGTTCAGGATCTCACTTGTGGCAGGTGATTTTTCAAAACCCTGGTCACGGAGGTCGTAAAATATATCAAGTGCAACATCAACCAGTTTTTCATCTGTCTTTGGGTAATGAAGTGAGATGATCTGTCTCATCTGTTCTGGTGTTGGGAATTCTATGTAGTGGCAGTAACACCTTCTCAAAAATGGATCAGAAAGCTCTTTTTTGGCGTTACTGGTTATTACAATGAATGGTTTATTTTTAGCAATGATTTTACGATCTATCTCTCTTATTGTAAATTCATAAGCATCTAAAATATCCAGAAGGTTATCCTGAACGTCTGACTCTGTTTTGTCTATCTCGTCGAGTAGAAGGACTCCTCTTTCCTCCGCCAAAAATGCCTTTCCGATCGGCCCATATACAATATAATCATCAAATTTTGCCGGATCTCTCTCTGTTTCAGCCGACCCAAATCTCGATTCGTACAGCCTTGCCACCGTGTCATGATCGTAGCAGAGCTCTTCTCCTTTCATGGTCGATTTGCATCTTGCCACATAAATCTTCATAGAAAGAGCACGGGCAACTTCAAAGGCAAGCTGGGTCTTTCCTGTCCCTGCCTCGCCCATCAGGAGCAGGGGTTTTTCCATGACGATCGCAATGTTAACTATCGATCCAAGTTCTGGGGCGAGGAAATATCTGTCAGTTCCTACAAATCCTGCTACCTCTTCTTCTCTTGTCATCTCTTCAATATTCATAATTCGAATCATCTCTTTGATAGCTATTCTTATATTTTTCCCGACACCTCCACAATTTCCCGTTTTTTTTTGAGTTTATTAGCATAAAACGAAGTTTTTATATCTTATTGGATTGGATGCAAAAACTATGAAAAAGGTTAAATTAAATGCATTTATTGACATTTTTTCTTTTTTCGCTTTTTTATTCTCTTTTTTTTCTGGAGTTATCTTGTGGCGCGTTTTGCCCGGAGGAGGTTTTCACGGTGAAAAGATATTTTTAACTGAGCAATTTTTTCTGGGATTGGCTCGTCAAGATTGGAAGAACATTCACCACGTTTCATGTCTAATATTCACTATACTCATTCTCTGTCATCTCATTTTACACTGGAACTGGATCAAAAACTTACCAAAGATGAGCAGATGAATACAAGATTCGGTGGTAAATTAGAACAATTTGTAATGGAGATGCCCAAGATATCGCTTCATCTCCACTTGGAATAAATGAGCGGAGCTTCCCAGCTGATCCCTATGGCTTTGTTTACAGAGAAGCGAGCTCATGTATGTGAAGATGCAGGAGCAAACTCTATAGGGGCCACTCTTGAAAAATTGGGCGTAGAACGGATTGAACATGAGGCAAGAGCATATGATAGGCAGGAAGAAAGATTTATAAAAAAGGACATGTATTATTTAAAGGGGAGAAGAGGCTATGTTTGAGAAGATAAAAAAAAGAGATGGCAGGATAGTAAAATTTGATGCAGAGAAGATTACAACTGCAATTGCTAAAGCGGGTGCAGCAACCGGTGAATTTGATAGAAAAATCGCTCAAAAGCTTACTCTCAAGGTTTTAAATTTAGCTCAGCAAGCAATTACTCATAAGATACCAACCGTTGAGGAGATTCAAGATGTTGTTGAGGAAGTGTTATTGTCCTCTCCTTACACCAAAACTGCTAAAGCTTACATTATTTATCGGGATCAGCATGCCAAGATTAGAGAAATTAGTGATAAGGCTAAAGTTGATCTAGTGGATCAATATTTAGAGAAAATTGATTGGCAAGTTAACGAAAACAGCAATATGACCTTCTCTTTGCAAGGATTAAATAATTATATTTCTTCAGAGATTAGCAAAGTTTATTGGCTAAATAAACTTTATCCTCCAGAACTTAGACGAGCCCATATAAATGGTGACTTTCATATCCATGATTTAAATATCCTTTCTGTTTATTGTGTTGGGTGGGATCTCTTAGATTTATTAAAAGAAGGTTTTAAAGGTGTACCGGGAAAAGTGGAGAGCAAACCTGCTAAACATTTTAGGAGTGCGTTGGGACAGGTAGTAAATTTTTTCTACAGCCTGCAGGGCGAATCTGCTGGTGCTCAGGCATTCTCCAATTTTGACACTCTCTTAGCGCCTTTCATTAGATATGATAAATTAAGTTATAGAGAGATAAAGCAGGCTTTACAAGAATTTATTTTTAATGTAAATGTGCCCACCCGGGTTGGATTTCAAACACCTTTTACTAACATTACCTTAGATTTAACTGTTCCGAGTTACTATGCTGACCAAGGTGTTATTATTAATGGCAAGATGCAGAGCACGACATATAAAGATTTTCAAGCCGAGATGGATCTATTAAATAAAGCTTTTTTTGAAGTAATGACGGAGGGCGATGCCAAAGGTAGGGTATTTACGTTTCCTATCCCCACGTATAACATCACCAAGAATTTTGATTGGGATGATCATAATTTGGAAGGGTTGTGGGGGATGACAGCTAAATATGGGATACCTTACTTCTCTAACTTTATAAATTCTGATATGAAGCCAGAAGATACAAGGTCTATGTGTTGCCGATTGAGAATAGATAATAGATTACTCGAGAAGAGAGGCGGGGGGCTTTTTGGTTCCAATCCTTTAACGGGTTCTGTTGGTGTAGTTACTATTAATATGCCTAGACTTGGATTTTTATCGAGAGACGAAGATGAGTTTATAGAACGTTTAGAGAAACTGATGGTTCTGGCAAAAGAAAGTTTAGAGATAAAAAGGAAAATTTTAGAAAAGTTTACAGAGAAAGACCTTTATCCCTATGGAAAATTTTATTTGAGAGATGTAAAAGAGCGATTTAACAAATATTGGAAGAACCATTTTTCAACAATTGGTTTGATAGGGATGAATGAGGCTTGCTTAAATCTATTCGGAGAAAATATCGCATCAGATGGCTCTAAAGCATTCACATTGAGGGTTCTAGATTTTATGAGGGATAAGATGATAACATTCCAAGAAGAGACCGGAAATAATTATAATCTTGAAGCTACGCCGGCAGAAGGAACATCTTATCTGTTGGCAAAGATAGATAAAGAAAAATATCCCCAGATAATTTGTGCAAATGAGGAAGAATATAGAGAAGGGGCTGAACCGTTTTACACAAATTCTACTCAACTGCCTGTAAATTACACCGATGATCTTTTTGAAGCGTTAGACTTACAGGACGAGGTTCAAACAAAGTATACAGGGGGTACAGTCTTTCATACATTTGCAGGTGAAAGCGTTAAAGATCCCAATGTTATCAAGGTTTTAGTTCGGAGAACTTTTGAGAACTATCATCTGCCTTACTTTACCTTTACACCAACTTTCAGTATTTGCCCCTCTCATGGTTACATCATTGGAGAACATTATACCTGTCCAAAGTGCGGTGAGGAAACTGAGGTATATTCCCGGGTGGTTGGATATCTCAGGCCTGTAAAACAATGGAACAACGGGAAAAGAGAGGAGTTTAAATTGAGGGAAAACATTAAGGTATGAAAGATGATCATTGGCGGTTTTCAAAAGTTTTCATTAATTGATTATCCTGGCAAGATATGCGCCATTGTTTTTACTCAAGGCTGCAATTTTAGGTGCCCTTATTGCCACAATCCCGAACTTATCGACCCCAACGTTTCCCAAAATTCCCAAAACATTACAAGCGAAGATGACGTCTTTTCATTTTTGGAAAAACGTAAAGGAAAACTTGATGCTGTAGAGATAACTGGGGGTGAGCCTACACTACAACAAGGCTTGCTTGAATTTCTCAAAAAGATTAAGGATATGGGCTATTTAGCTAAATTAGATTCGAATGGAAGTCGTCCAGAAGTAATCGAAAAAATAATCAGACTGAAAATAGTAGATTATTTGGCTATGGATGTGAAAGCCCCCTTAGAAAAATACCAAGAAATTACTTGTTCTAATATTAATCCAAATAAAATTAAAAAAAGCATAGAATTAGTTATGAACTCGGGATTGGACTATGAGTTCCGGACAACCGTCATAAAATCTCAGCTCAGCGAAGAAGATATTATTAAGATAGGAAAATTAATAAAGGGAGCCAACTTATATGTCTTACAGAAATTTATTCCATCAAAGACCTTAAATCCAAAATTTCTGAGTGAGGCGTCCTACTCAGATGAGGAATTTAAATATTTAAAAGCTGCCGTAGAAAGTTATGTTGTTAGATGTTTAGTGAGGTAGAGGATTAATAGCCGCGGTTAGGAACGTGTAACATGGTGTATGAGTCCTAACTTCGTTCGCCCAAATTGCCCAAAAGATCAAGAATGCTAAATTAGATTGATATGTTAAAAAATGCTTAAGACGATTCCTGGATGCGCCGTGGCGATACCAACTTTTTCCATCTTGGACTCAGAATTCTATATCGCTCCATCGCAGAAAAGATTAATATACCCACAGACCGTTTGGATATGGTT
>CABGHG010000104.1 GCA_902158735.1 Candidatus Methanolliviera sp. GoM_oil | reverse complement strand
GAGCCGGGCAGGGGTGGGAAATGGAGATCAGTGAACTTCGCACCGGGGAAGAGGACGCGTGGGATTCTTATGTTTATGAGTCGGATGCATCCACGTTCTATCACCAGATCGGGTGGAGGAATGTCGTTCTGAAGACTTACGGGCACAAGCCGCGTTATCTGGTTGCGAGGGGAGATGATGGTGGGATCATCGGGGTTCTGCCGATGTTTCTGATGGGAGCCGGGTGTTTGGCAGGAAACTGGTCTCGGTTCCGTTTGCTCCGTATGGTGGGGTGTGCGCTGATGATGCTGGGGTTGGACGCGCGCTTGTGGAGGAGGGGAAGTGGGTGGCGAGGGGGGCGGGGGAGTTTTTCGTGAGTTTGATTGAGAACGGTGATACGATGAGGTATGTGGTTGAAGTTGATGAGTTATCACCAGAGATGTTGATGAACTTGAAAAAGAACAGCAGGGTTATACACATTTTTTCATTAATTAATAACATGATAGCAATCGAAACTGAGAATATCGAGCGCATTAAGGAGTTGAAAGGTGTAAGCCGGGTACGTGAATCGGGTATATGCGAAACTCATGCCCAACCGATGCGCTGAATGCAATTGGTATTTTCATAGCAAACCTTCATGACCTTTCAGGACCCCATAAGCATGGAAATAGTTGAGGTATTTCCATAGCAAAATTTGAGAGGCGAATATGATGCTGGAAACAAAAATAGAAGAGAGAGGTGATGGTATATTTATACCACGGGGATTGCTTGATGAGTTGGAGATCGGAGAGGCGAACGTTCTGGTCAGGTGGCATGAAATACTGATAAGACCCAAATTGCAGGCAAGAAAACTCAGAGGGATAGTTAAAACGAGATTAACTACGAAAGAGTTGGAAGAACTATACCACACAGAACTATGAAAGTGAGCGAGCTTCCGGATGGAGAGAACGTCTTCGTTGATGCAAACATTTACCTTTTCAACGCATTGGACGACCCAAGATGGGGTGAGGCATCCACACGATTCCTTGAGATGATAGAGCGGGGAGAGATAAATGCGGTAACAAACGATTTTTTCACAAAAAATCGAGTAAAAACTGCCCTCCGGGTGGGGGCTAGCGATATACTTTTTCGTAAATGGAAATGGTGCGTAGGACGACTGGACGTTAGTATATACCATGAAAAAATTGATGGTGCGTTGTCACTGCCTGGACGAATAGCGCAGACTGATAATTGTGCTAAATTGTGCAAAAGAGGTAAAGACATTTTGAAAGAGTTTGGAATGACTTTTATCGTTGCGGATGATGCCGACTTTAAGGGGGTTGATCTGGTGGAAGTTGTAGAATTGGGGGTTTTATGAAATCTATAAAGTCCATATTCCATGGACGCCAATGGTTGATGGAGATGCCAGATACGAGCCAGGTCAGTCCGAAACGGAAGATGTTCGCAGAGGTGTGGGGGTTTTGTCTGCCGCATCGCTGCTTGCGAGCATGAGGCTTCGGAGCCGGGCAGGGGTGGGAAATGGAGATCGCTGAACTTCGCACCGGGGAAGAGGACGCGTGGGATTCTTATGTTTATGAGTCGGACGCATCCACGTTCTATCACCAGATCGGGTGGAGGAATGTCGTGGAGAAGACTTACGGGCACAAGCCGCGCTATCTGGTTGCGAGGGAGGGTGATGCGATTGTTGGGGTTCTGCCGATGTTTCTGATGGAGAGCAGGGTGTTTGGCAGGAAGCTGGTCTCGGTTCCGTTTGCTCCGTATGGTGGGGTGTGCGCTGATGATGCTGGGGTTGGACGCGCGCTTGTGGAGGAAGGGGTGGGGGTGGCGAGGGATGAAGGGGTGGATTATTTTGAGATTAGAGGTTTGTCCGATGATGAGCGTTATGGGGGCGGATTCGTCACGAACGATACTTACTTCACTCTGGTCATGGGGTTGGTGCGGGATCCGGAATTGGTCTGGCAGAGATTCAACAGGAAAGTGAGGAATGCGACAAGGAAAGCGATGAAGTCAGGTCTTGAAGTGGTGACTGGTGCTGATTATCTCATGGATCTCTACCGCATATATGCAAGGAATATGCGAGATCTCGGCGCCCCTGTTCATGCACACTCGTTCTACGCAAATCTACAGGAGGAGTTTCCTGAGCAGACCCAGATCGCGGTGGTGCGATGTGATGGGCGGGTTATAGCAGGCATCTTCCTGCTCTATTTCAGGGATACCGTAATCTCTGGCTGGGCATCATCTGATAAGTCTTATCAGCGATTCAATCCGAATAACTTATTATACTGGGCGGTGATAAAAGATAGTTGTGAGGGCGGATATGAGTACTTTGATTTTGGGCGCAGCATCGCTGACTCAGGGACGTATCGCTTCAAGAAGCCGTGGGGTGCGGAGGTTGCGCAATTGTGCTACCAGTATTATCTGAACAAAGGGAAGAAGATGCCGGATACGAGCCAGATCAGTCCGAAGCGGAAGATGTTTGCAGAGGTGTGGAGGCGGATGCCGGTGTCGCTTGCGGAGAGGGTGGGACCGAGACTGCGGAGGAGTTTTCCGTGAGTTTGATGGGAGCGCAGTAATATCATGAATCCAGATTTACAGAGAAGAAATAACACGAGGTATGTGGTTGAAGTTGATGAGTTATCACCAGAGATGTTGATGAACTTGAAAAAGAACAGCAGGATTATACACATTTTTTCATTGATTGATAATATAATAGCAATCGAAACTGATAATATCGAGGGCATTAAGGAGTTGAAAGGTGTAAGCCGGGTACGTGAATCGGGCAAAGCGAAACTCATGCTCACCGAAGCGCTGAATACAATTGGTATTCCGGATGTACATGATAGGGGATTTTATGGAGATGGTGTATGGGTCGGAGTGGTTGATTCCGGGATTGATATGTCAGATCCATTGGTCAGCGGTTCAATGGTTTTAGAACGGGATTTTACTGATGAAGGGATGTATGACCCCATAGGTCATGGGACGATCATGGCAAGGATTCTCAAGGGTGTAGCACCAAATATCTCATTCATAAATGCGAAGGTAGTTGATCGAAGTGGAGAAGCGGACGAGATAGACATTATGAGATCTATCGAGTGGTGCGTAAATTCGGATGTTGATGTAATAAATATCAGTTTGGGTATTTCAAGAACGTGTGATGGTTCATGCCCGCTGTGTGAATTAGTAAATGTCGCTGCCGAGAGCGCCATAACTGTTGCGGCTGCGGGAAACAATGGACCTGACGAAGGTAGCATATCGTGCCCTGCAAATTCTGAATCTTGCATTGCCGTTGGGTCTATGGGTAGGGATGGAGCAGTGTCGAACTACAGCAGCAGAGGGGCGCCGGGACATTTAAAGCCGGATATCGTTGCCCCTGGTTGTATCAAATATGGGGATTTCAAATTAGAGGGTACGTCTATTGCCACGCCGTTTGTTTCTGCATCTGCAGCACTGCTATTGTCTATGGGAGATTACGACAGAAGGCAGGTTGTTGCGACCATCTTCGGCACTGCTGATGATAAGGGATTCCCGAGATGGGTTCAGGGTCATGGATTGATAAGGGCAGATAAAGCAGTAGAGGCGATGTTATGCGATTGATAGTGCGTATCAAAGACAAAAGTGTGGTAAAAGAACTGAAGAGGTTTGGTAAAGTATCGTATGTTTCGGAACTGATAAATGTTGTTGGACTCGATACTAAGGCGAGAGATATATACAAAATAAAAGAGATAGAAGGAGTTGTTGATGTGCGGGAGAGTTCGAAGGGTGTTATCGCAGTATAGCACACAGTGATACTGGAAGGGGGTGATATGCGTGGAAAACCAAAGTAACAGTATTGACGCAATCAAGAGAAACGCTGATAGATATGACAATATCGAA
The DNA here is from genome assembly GCA_902158735.1 of Candidatus Methanolliviera sp. GoM_oil. Taxonomy (GTDB): domain Archaea; phylum Halobacteriota; class Methanoliparia; order Methanoliparales; family Methanoliparaceae; genus Methanolliviera. The sequence goes on along the minus strand of CABGHG010000104.1, from coordinate 2,447 downwards.
TCCGCCAAACGTTTTTTAGAGGGGATAGCTGGAACGTCCCATAGAGCTGCGAGACATAAAAAGGAGTATGATGCGGTCAGCCAATTTCTTCAGCACCCATACGTATCTACGAATAACGCTGTATTGGACATTGGTTGCAGTGGGGGCAGATATATTCAGCTATTCATAACGAATGGTTTCAGACCTTGTGGTGTAGACACTTCAATGACCGCCTTACGGTATGCAAATTCTTTGTTTGGTCAAAGTGCGGTGTTTTCAAATGCGAGTGCGACACATTTACCTTTCAAAGAAGATGTATTTGACATCGTGTTATGTGTTGAACTGTTACATCATTTTGATGACTGTTATTTAGAAAAAATATTAGGGGAGATAAGTTATCTAATCAAACCTGGAGGTACGCTCATATGTGATGTAAGGAACAGTTTGAATCCAGTATTATGGCATTCCTATAGAAAAAGAGATGGTAGACATTTCACTCTAAAAACCCGAAGCATATTTAAAATGATCAAAATTCTTAAAAAATGTGGTTTTGAAGTTCTTTATAGGAAGAGTCTCTTCTTTCCAATTTCGATATTTGCGCCGTATGTTATACTTTTTTGTAAATATGGTCCGGACAGGAAGGTGTTGGATACAGACGTTGGTCGTGCTGTGGAAGAAGATTCTGGTATCGCTTGCGGGGAGAGTCAGGGCGCGACTGCGGAGGAGTTTTCCATGAGTTCGGTGAAAGGGCATTGATATCATGAATCTGGATTTTACGGTCGAGAAATACAGAGAACTGTGTCATGCCGTCTTAAACTCATCATACACGCCGGTTCCGGTTGGGAAATATCTGGTAGGTGGCGTGGATGGAAGGGCGATCATACTGCGACACGATGTTGATGATAAGATAAAATACACTTTGAAACTTGCGAAGATTGAATCTGAGATGGGGTTAACCTCGACATATTATGTTCGGATGGTGTCAAAGACGTTTAAGCCAGAGATTATACGAGAGATGGAAGATCTGGGGCATGAGTTAGGGTATCATTATGAGGTGCTCGATAAGGCAGGAGGGGACTATGAGAAAGCTATAGGGATATTTGAAGATGAACTTGCTGAGTTGAGGAAAGTCTGCGATGTTAAGACAATATGCATGCATGGAAATCCTCTGACGCGGTGGGATAACCGCGATCTATGGAAGCATTATGATTTCAAAGATTTTGGTATCATCGGCGAGGCATATCTGTCGATAGATTATAGTGATGTGGTGTATTTTTCAGATACCGGGAGGACATGGGCTGGAGAGAGGTATCGTGTGAAGGATTTTGTTGATACGAGTTCGGATTCGTTTGGTGTTAGATCCACCGACGATCTGATCGATCTGATCAATGAGGGCGGGGTCGGGAGGATGTGTTTGCTGTCGCATCTTGATCAGTGGAGTGATGGTTACCTTTCGTGGATCAGGACGTGGGCGGAGCGGAGTGTCAGGAACTTCGTGAAGGCGAATGTGATTCGGAGGGTGCGGAGAAATTATGGAAAGTGAGGAAAGAGATATTGGTGTCGTGGTAGTTGGTGATCACGTTCAAGCATTGGGAATTATACGGAGTTTGGGGCGAAGAAACATTCCTGTGTATCTTTTAAACGATAGAAATCTATGCATCGGACGATTTTCACGATACACTAAAAAATTTATAAAAACTCCAGATATGGGAAATGAAATCGAATTTGTGGATTTTATCGTAAAACTCGCAGGGCGAAAGCAAATAAATGGCTGGATATTGATGCCTACGAACGATGTGGCGGTGTACATATTATCAAAACATAAAGAAACTTTGGAAGAATATTATAAAGTCCCGACACCCTGCTGGGATGTGACTAAACTTGCATATAATAAAAAATTAACTTACCAAATCGCAGAAAATAACAATATCCCAGTTCCAAAAACGAGTTATCCAGAAAATATAGATAAATTATATGAAATGTTGTCTGATATCGATTTTCCAGTGATAATAAAACCTGCAATAGTGGATCGTTTTTATAAGAAAACAAAAACCAAAGTCTTTAAAGCAAATAACAAAGATGAGCTTATCCAGGCATATATCAAAGCGTCGCACGTTATAGATCCCTCAGAAATCATGGTACAAGAGGTGATTCCGGGAGGACCTAGTTTATTGTATTCGTTCTGTTCATTTTTTAAGAATGGGGAAGTTGAAGGGATGCTTATAGGTAGACGTAGTAGACAAAGACCGATGGATTTTGGTAGCGCAAGCACTTTTGTAGAAAGCATATACATGCCTGAATTAGCAGAATTGGGAACACGTCTTCTGAAAGCGATAAATTACTATGGGCTTTCGGAGGTTGAATTCAAAAAAGATGTGAGAGATGGTGAATTTAAACTGTTGGAAGTGAACGCAAGAACATGGTTGTGGCACAGTTTAGCGATACATTGTGGTGTGGATTTTCCATAT
>CABGHG010000103.1 GCA_902158735.1 Candidatus Methanolliviera sp. GoM_oil | reverse complement strand
TTCTGTTCATCACTTCCAAAATGGATCAGAGGCGCCTGTCCTGCCTGTAAGCATTGAAGGGCAAAACCCATCGCCGGAGAGATCCTCGATATCTCCTCGATGACCGCAATCATTGAAGCATGATCCATAGGACCTGTCGGTGATATCGCAGCAAATCCGAGGTCGGAGATCTTCTTTATCAATTCGATCGGCGTCTCCCCCGTTTCATCCATCGAACTTACCAGGGGATCTATCTCCTTCTCCGCAAATTCTCTTGCGGATTTCTTCAACATCTCTTGCTGTGGCGTTAGAGAGAAGTCATACATTTTTGTCTCCTTTTTAGTTATCCATTTCTATCTTCAAGAAAACTTATAATTATCCCACATAAATATATCATCCATAAGAGCATCTCCCATAATCTACCGAATGATCCCTCCTTCATCTGCAGAAGAGACGAGCCTTGAATACCTCGCTAAATATCCTTTCAACTTCTTTTTTAGCGGCTTCCATTCTCCTCTTCGCTTCTCGATCTCCTCTTCGCCAAGCTCCACGTCTATTCTTCCCCCCGAAATATCGATATTGATGGTATCTCCATCTCTCAACAATGCGATCATCCCACCTACCTGTGCCTCTGGTGAGATATGTCCTATACAAGGCCCCTTCGTTCCGCCTGAGAATCTTCCATCTGTGATCAGCGCCACCGATTTATTTAGTCCCATCGCAGAAACAGCGGAGGTCGGATCGAGCATCTCTGGCATCCCAGGAGCTCCCTTTGGCCCAACATATCTTATGACGACTACATCACCTTCCCTTATCTTTTGACCTAATATTGCATTCATCGCCTCTTGCTCCGAATTGAAGACGACCGCCTTTCCCTTAAATCTCAACATCTTCTCATCTACGGCGGCGGTTTTAACGACTGATCCTTTCTCAGCCAAATTTCCGTATAGAATCTTCAATCCACCGCTCTTATGATATGGTTTGTCGAGTGGTCTTATAACATCCTCTCTGACAATCTTTGCGTCTTTTGCTATCTCACTTATGCTATATCCAGAGACGGTCTTCGTATCTTTAAATAGAGAGACCGCTCTCTTCAGAACGGCGGGCATTCCTCCCGCCTCGTGGAGATCTTTCATCGTGTATGCCCCACTAGGATCCAGGCTGCATATATGAGGTGTTCTTTCTCCTATCTCATCGAAGAGCCTAAGGTTGATCTTTATTCCTGCCTCGTTTGCGATCGCAGGTATGTGGAGCACGGTATTGGTGGAACCGCCAAGTAACATATCCAAGGTTATCGCGTTCTCGAATGATTCGAGGGATATGAAATCACTCGGTTTATAATCCTCTTTTATCATCTGAACGATTCTTACCCCACTCTTCTTTGCTATCCTCCTCTTCTCAGAAGATACAGCTAAAGAGGTCGCACAGTAGGGAAGTGAGAATCCGAGGACTTCCGTTATACAAGACATAGTATTCGCGGTGTAGAGTCCTTGGCAACTTCCACAGCTCGGCGCACAGGCATCCTCTATACCTTTAAGCTCTTCTTCTGTTATCTCGCCTCTATTGTATTTAGTGAATGCCTCATGAGAAGATATGAACGTCAACTCTCTTCCATCGTAATATCCGGGAAGCATAGCCCCTCCCGTAACAAATATAGCAGGAATATCGAGCCTCAAAGCGGACATAAGCATTCCTGGAATTATCTTATCGCAACTGCATAAGAGAACGATGCCATCCAATCTATGTGCCTGAACCATCAGCTCGACGGAGTCGGCTATAACCTCTCTTGAAGGAAGGGAATAGTTCATCCCCTCATGTCCCATCGCAATCCCGTCGCATATACCGATGGTCCCAAATTCTAACGGTACTCCTCCACCTGCGCATATCCCATCTCTGATATGTTTGGCAAGCTCTCTTAGGTGCAGATGACCTGGTACGATCTCATTATAGGCATTTGCGATCCCAACGAACGGCTTATCAAGATCATCATCGGTCAACCCATCCGCTTTTAAGAGGGACCTCTGTGGCGTTCTTATGAATCCTTTCTTTGCCTTATCACTTCTCATAAAAAACCTTTAGCTTGATCTTTTATATCCTTTTCGTTCTGAATGTTACGTTTATGCCCTTTCGGACGGAGTCTCCTTGCGACGGAAAGGTGAAATAATTTTTCTTGCGGTATAAAGAGTATAAAGATTATGGGATCTTTAACTCTTTCGCCAAGAAGCCCCCTTCCGTAAGGTAGAGGTAGTTCACTCCTAAGGCTCTATGGAATTTACAGATTTGCCCCTTTCTGTAGCAACAATGATAGATGAAATCTTTATCTTGGAGTAGTTCACATAAAAGTAAACTATATATACGCAAATCTTTGATCTGCGACTAAACTGAAGGTTTTTATGACCGGTTTAATTCTCGCACTTGATGTTTTAGATGAGGAAAGAGCTTTAGATATTGTAGAGGAGACGAGAGCTTCCTTGACCTACGTAAAGGTAGGTTATCCTCTAATTCTCTCTGCTGGACTAAATATAATGAAAAAAATCTCCAAATTGATACCGGTGATAGCCGATCTAAAAGTGGCGGATATTCCGAATACAAACAGACTGATCTGTAGGGAAGTGTATGAAGATGGAGCTGAAGGGATTATATGTCACGGATTCACCGGAAGAGATTCATTGGAAGCCTGTATAGACGTTTCAAGGGAATTTGATGGAGATATTTATGTCGTAGCCGATATGAGCCATCCCGGAGCATCGGCGTTCTTCCCAGATATCTCTGCAAAAATTTGTGATCTGGCCGTGGAATTGGGTGCAGAAGGTATTGTTGCCCCGGCAAATCACCCAGAAAGGTTAAAGGAGATTAAAAAGATAATTAAAGGGTTAAAATTGATCTGTCCCGGCGTAGGCGTGCAAGGGGGTTCTATCCTAAACGCGGTTTTGGCCGGGGCGGATTACCTGATTGTGGGTAGAAGTATCTATATGGATAAAAATCCAAAAATTGCAGCAGAACGGATAAAGAAAGCGATTGAAGAGGCGGATGAGAGATCAAGGGTTTTTAGGGGCCGATGATGAAGAATTTCCTGATAAATGATGATCCCTATGAGTTCTGAGGCCTAAATTTCTACTGGAATTTTGTGAACAATGAAAACCCCTATGTAGTTGCAAATCGAAGATTTGCACATCCCAAAAATCTTAGATTTTTAAGGACTTTATCTTGGAGTAGTTCACTATGGTGGCGAAATATCTCTTGAGATAGCATTTGGCACTCGAAACTTGGAAGTACGACGCTGATCCGGAGAAGACAGCTCGAGATCTAATGGTAGAAAAGAGGCAGATCTACTAAAACAAGGATTGAAATGCAAAGGACGGACGCGAGGGGATTTGAACCCCCGATCTACGGCTTAGGAGGCCGTCGCCTTATCCACTGGGCCACGCGCCCATTTGATCCAACTAGTCGGTAAAATTAGATGGGGGAATAAAAAGTTAACGTCAGAAGATCTTCATCTTTCCCACGACTAAGTCGTCAGGACCAAGCCGATCTTCTCCCTCTTGGCATCATTTAATATGTGGTGGGCAGATATGATATCCTGCGCCGCCAAGCCGCTCGTGTCAAATATCGTTATCTCATCTTCTGTTTCTCTTCCTTCTTTTCTACCTACGATTATCTCTCCGATCTCCCCATATATCTCCTCTAATTCTATCAACCCATCTCTATGCGGTACGTTGAGCTCACCTATGGTCGTAGACTGGCTCACGTCGTCTACCACAATCTTACCCCGCTTTAAAAGAGATAGATCCAGCTCCCTTTTGCCCGGCGTGTCTGCACCCACCGCGCATATGTGAGTACCAAGATCAACCCATTCGTTCATCACCACGGGCTTTCTCGATGTGGTAGTGGTGACGACTATATCAGATCCTACAACCGCTTCCCTTGCGCTCTCTACGGTAGTTATTCGGAGATTTAACGTCTCTCCTACTTCTCTTGCGAAACGTTCGCTGGCATCACGATACATATCATATACCTTCACCTCACTTATATCTCTAACTTGTATCAATGCCATTAGTTGCCCTCTTGCTTGAACGCCGGCTCCAACCATTCCAACCACACTGGCATCTTTTCTGGAGAGATATTTCGCCGATATTCCCCCCGCCGCGCCCGTTCTCATCGCGGTGATATATGTTCCGTCCATCACGGCGATTGGCTCTCCCGTAGCAGGATTGTTGATCACGATCAATGCCATAACCGTGGGCAGACTGCTTTCCCTGGGATTTTGGGGATGTATATTGACGATCTTCGCTCCTACGGCGTCTATCGATCTAACGTATGCTGGCATGTAGCGGAGTAACCCCTTATCCAGGTGCAAATCCATCTTTGGGGGCATAACAATCTCTCCATGGGCATGGGCGATATACGCCTCCTCCACTGCGTTTAATGCATCCTCCATCTTGAAAATTTTTTCTATATCTTCTCGGCATAGAAATATCATTGTTACCCCTCGTTAGTCCATACGTTATTTAACTGTTACATCTATATTTTGTCGTAGAGCATTTACCTTCGATTCGGAGATAACAATTTGAGGATAAAAAGAGATAAAACCGTAAGAACTGATTAAGGGAGGGAATTTTAATGAAATTTATATCCAGAGATGATCTTGAGAGTATTCAGGAGAAAAAAGTAATAGATCAGGTTAATTTTGCATATGCAAATTCTCCGTTCTATAAGAGAAAATTTGATGAAGCGGGAATTGAACCCAAGGATATCAAATCTATGGACGATTTTTTCGAGAAGGTACCTTTCTCCAGTAAGCAGGAATTGATCGATAGTCAGCTAGCGCATCCACCGTTCGGAGAATTTTTGTCCGTTCCCAATGAGAAAATTAAATTGATATTCGTCTCTCCTGGTCCCATATTTGAACCGCACACAGAAAAAGATTTGCAGGTGCTTCGAAATGGTCTTGGTAAACGGATCGTTGATCTTGGAATCGGAAGAGGTGACGTCTGTCAGGTGACATTGTCATACCATCTCATGCCTGCGGGTTTTGCCATACATATAGGTGCAGAGGCGGCGGGATGTACCGTCATTCCTGCAGGCACGGGAGAGAGCAGAATGCAGGTGGATGTCATGAGAAAGGCGGGCACAACCATATACGTTGGGACGCCGAGTTTCCTTGCCAGAATAGCAGAAAAGGCGGAGGAGATGAAGATCGATCCGAGAAGAGATCTCAAGCTTAGGATGGGTATATGCATAGCAGAACCGCTTCCGCCATCGCTCAGAACAAATCTTCAAAGAACATTTGATATAGAGCTCTTCGACGTGTACGGGGTCGCAGAGCTCGGAATACTCGCCGGCGAATGTGGTGAACACGACGGCATGCACGTGAACGAGGAGGATTTTATCGTGGAGATCATCGACCCGGATACGTTGGAGCGTGTTCAACCGGGGGACGAGGGGGAGATCGTCTGTACACCACTCGGTAGAGAGGCATTACCTTTGATAAGGTATAGAACGGGCGACGTTTCGTCGATCACCCTCGAGAAGTGTAAGTGTGGCAGAGAAGATGCTAGAATACTCGGAATTCGTGGCAGGGTGGGCATGCTAACCAAAGTTAAAGGGGTCTTCATCCATCCGAGACAGGTTGGGGAAGTCGTCGAGGGATATCGGGAATTGGGCAGATTTCAGATCCTCGTCGAGAGGCCAGGGATCTACGACGAGATGACGATATTTGTGGAGTGCAAAGAGATAGAAAAGTTCGAAGAATGGGAAGAAAAACTAAAAGAAGCGTTTAAAGAGATACTTCGCATAAAATGCGACGTTAAGATGGTGCACACGGGAGAGATCCCATCCGATGTGAATGTGTTGGAAGATCGAAGAGGGCATTATGCAGAATAAACCGAGAGATTTTTATGAGAGGTAAAGCAATAAGGGTATTTCCGCCGGATACGAATACAGACGAGATCATCTCCGGTAAATACAAATATGACGAGCTGGACATGGAAAAATTGGCAGTTCACACATTTGAGAGCATAGATAAGGATTTTTATGAAGATTCGAAGGGAGAAAAAAATCCGATGATCGTTGGAGGCGGGAATTTCGGCTGTGGATCGAGCAGAGAACAGGCACCACAAGTTTTAAAGGCGTGCGGTATCTCCTGCATCGTGGCGGAGAGCTTTGCAAGGATATTTTATAGGAACTGTTTCAACGTCGGTCTGCCCGCGATCGAATGTGCAAAGATATCCGAAGGGGTTTCTAAGGATGATGAGCTTGAGGTCGATTACGGGAGCGGAAAGATAAAGAACTTGACAAGCGGGGAGGAATATGAATTTAAGCCTATTCCGGGGTATATGCA
>CABGHG010000102.1 GCA_902158735.1 Candidatus Methanolliviera sp. GoM_oil | reverse complement strand
GTGTGGGTCTTGACTTCGGGAGACTGCGTGGAGAACTTCGGGCACTCGAACTCATCCGAGAGATTGACCCGACAACGGTTGTGATAACGGGGTTAATGCCAATCGCGGGTACACCGATGTCTTCTGTCAAACCGGATCCGTACGACTTTGCTGAAGTGTTCTGCAGGGCAACCGAACTCTTCCCCACGATTCCAGTAACGCTTGGATGCGCACATTCGAGCGGACGTGACCGCGAACTGATCGAGATGATAGCGATTGAGTGCGGTGTTGTGAACATAGCTCTCCCGACCCCGGGTTTTGTCAGGTACGCAGAGGCTGAAGGGTACGACATCGCGTACTTCGGCACGTGCTGCGGTCTTCTGCCGCGGGACGATACCGGAATTGATGAAGTTATGAAGCTTTCCGGATAGGTGTCCTTCTGGCTATAATTTCCGCAAAAGCGCGTTTTATGAAATCAAAAAGTAACTACTCACCCCCCACCACCGCAAAGTTTATTATTAATTAGATTATATTTCCTATCGTAATGGTTGTGAATAAAACATTTCGTTTGATGGATGGAGAACATGGTGCATAGACTCACTCACGATGAGATTCGTGCCGCTTACCAGCAAGGGGAAGAAGCTATCATCGTAACTACTCACCTTTTGGAAGTTGTTGCGTTTTGAGTCTAATATTCTGATAGTGAATCAAAACCCAATGGGGATCGTCATGTGAATGCGGTATAAAAGCCATTCTTTTGAAGAAATAATCAAAAGTACGCTAAACTTTATCAAAATGTTATTAGATTGAAAAGTAAAAGCGATTTAGAGTTATGCAAAGCCGTTTTTCATAAATTTTATTGTTCAGAAGCAGGAGTATTCGTAACTATCGTAAGAATGTAGCTTAAAAATGACACGAAAGTCTACTGACTTCTAAAACGTGAGTAGGTACGTGAGGTGTTATGTACTCGGTTTGTGCCGCATGTTTCTGGCGGGCATAGTCGAGGCGCGTCATGCACCATGTAATCGGTGGATGCGAGTCCCCGGGCTTCCGGACATGCCGAGCAATCCGCGGGTTGTGTGGTTCATTTGAGTTACCTCCTGCAACTGTGAATGCCAAATTGTATATGTGAACTGACCGAGGACTACTGATGCTTTTGCTTGTGCGTGCTTCAAAACTTTAACCGGCATGAACGCCCCAAACTTTAAAAGAAGCGACGACTATTCTTTGTATAGGTGAGGAAAATGCCCATCTATACCAGATGCATACAACCACAGAGTATCGATCCGATATTATTCACCAACCGAGAAGACGAATACCGCCATATCAAAGAGATTTTGAGGAGCATCATACTTGCAAGAGGAGAGGATGAAAGACGGCTGATGATTCATGGCGACCGTGGGACCGGCAAATCAATATTTCTCAGAAAGGTCTTATCTGATCTGAAACAGGAGATCGATTTCATTCCCGTTATCGTGGATGGTAAGACCAGCAGGAACGCAGAGGAATTGCTGCGAGATGTCTGTGAAAACCTTGCTCTGGAATTGAGGGGTGAATATAAGAGGGATGAGAAGGCTATCTGCGAAATAAGCTATCTTGATGAGATATCTCGCGTGAGTACAGTAACCAAAGGCTGGGCAAGAAGCAGAGCAGAGGAAATAGAGGCTACGGCTGGAGCAGAAATCGGCATACTCAACTTCTTCAAGTTAAGGGTTGGAATTGGAGGCAAAGAGACCGGGATAGAAGAGTTGACAAGGACGGTTGAGATAGAGATCGATTCCAGATTTTTAAGGCAGCTCTTAAGTCATGTTATCGAAACAGTATCTTCTGATCTGGATAAGGAGGTTGTCATTGCAATAGACAGTCTCGACCAGATCCACGATAAGGATCAGATTGCCGAGTTTGTTCATGAGATATTCAAACACAGAAAATCGTTGATAATCGCCGTGCTCAGAAGCGAAGCCATAACTCTTGAATTTCACCGCAGTTTCCGCGATCCCATAGTAATCAAAGATTTGTCAGGAGACGCACTCCGGGAGATTTTAGCCAAACGAATAGAGAACTGTCCTGAGAAGGAGATTCTAGATCAAAAATTACCACCCATCGCTGACAAATTGAGGGCGATAACCGTCAATCCCCTTTCTTTCCTCACATGGGTCCATTTTCTCTGCACCAACACTGAGTTAGATCCGGAAACTATGTTTGACGACCTTAAAGGTTTTGTATCCAACTTTTATGGCGTTGATCCCGAGAACGCATCCGTTATCAGTAAGTTCTTCCTGAACGCGGGTAATCCATTCTTGACCAGGGCTGAGATCGTCAAGCAAACAGAAATTTCAGAAGGAGATTCTGAAACGATGACTGAAAATGGTATCCTCGTCCCTGATAACCTTTATAAGCCGCAAAAGTACCGCATTTCACCAGACCTCGCCTTTTTCAAACTGGATACGTAATAAGAGACTCTGACAATGAAAGTATTCCAAATTCCGGTGTTGAGAAATCTTCAGATAAACCCTGCTTACTTAGAAAAGCCTCAAACACTACCTTTTGATATGCCCGCGGACAAGAAGGAGAAGATACTAAGCCTCCTTCTCTGGGGTTTGAACGCTCACCACCCGGACTTCCTGGCTCTGAATTATGAGGAGATCGGGAGCGTGTCCGGAAAAAGACACGTAGATCGAATAAAAGGGATAAAGGTAGATAAAAAGACTCTTCTATCGGTTTCAGTCAGAAGTGAGAGGGAGTTAAGAGAAGTATTGGAATCCGTTAGACATATTCCATCACTGATGATGGTAATCGATATCCGGGATCCGGAGGTGCCAGCATCGCGAAGATGGCTCTTTCAATTGAAAAATGTGGTGGCGGACGCTATCAGGAAGACTATTTATGAAGATAAGCGGATAGATGAGAAACTTCTGGATGGACCTACCTTTGATTTCTGTCTTAAGAATTTTGAGGACCCGATAGACGTGATCGATTTCCTGAATCTGGTGATTTCGATCAGATCAGAGAATAAAGAAACCGGAGAGACTATCGATGAAGCATTTATTGTGATGGTCAGCGATAGGATTTTGCCATTGAAGCCCAATTGGGTCAAAACCCTCCTCTCACTTATTATCGTAGACAGCATCCCTGCCATTCAAAAACTGACCGATCTTTCCGAAGAAGAGATCGACGAAGCGATCGATGAATTGCAGATACGAGGGTTGGTCCACAATCGTAGTGGGACGCCCGCTTTACCGCTTTATCTGAAGAATCTTAAGAAACCGGGTTTGCTTATTAGCGTAATAGACCGGATGAAAGGTAAAATGGAGGGGGAGGGATTTAGCGAGATAAAGGAATTTTATTTCAGGATAGTAAAGAAGATCAATCCGAAGGAGGCGATGGTTGAGCAACCCATAACGAGAGCCGAGACTGTAAGGCTGATTAGTTATCCCGTTCTGGAAACTGCTGATTTGGATAAGTCAATACTGTCGCTTGAGGCGCCATTTATGGTGAGGGTATCAAAGGAGATCGAAAACCCGGATAGGATAATTACGATAAGTAACGAAGTGTTGTTCAAGACCATAGAAGAACGAATTCGTGGTATCGCTCTCTCTGTGCGGGCACTGGCGTATATGAAGAAGGGATATTTGGAAGAATCGAGAAGGGACATTGATGAGGGTTCTAAGATCAATCCTGACATTTTAAAGATTTCCGTACCGTTTTATCTCAGTTATGGCGATCTCTACCGGGAACGGGCGAATTACACGGAAGCAATGGAGTGCTACAACCACGCTCTGAAATCGGCAGAAGAATCTATGGATAAAATGTGGATTTCCCAGGCATCGGTGGGCATTGCAGAGGTTCATTTAAAGCAGGCTAATCATGAGGGAGCTGAGAAGTTGGTTAGAGAAGGGCTGAAGGTTGCTGAAGAGTTGGGAGAAGCCGGTAAGGGTGTTGCTGCTCAGGCTCTTGATCTGCTGGGTAATATCCAGTACGATCTTGGAAATGCCAGATCAGCAATAGAGTACTATGAGCAGGCTCTCCCCATTGTCAGGGCTGTGTACGGCGAGAGGCATCCGGATGTTGCAACAATGCTCAATAATGTCGGCTCGGCATGGTATGCGCTTGGAGAACCAGAAAAAGCGATTGGGTACTATGAGCAGGCTCTCTCCATTGGTAGGGAAGTGTATGGCGAGAGGCATCCTGCTGTGGCAACAAGACTCAACAACATCGGCTTGGCATGGGATGCGCTTGGCAAACATAAGAAAGCGATGGAGTATTTAGAGCGGGCGCTCTCCATTGTCAGGGCTGTGTACGGCGAGAGGCATCCTGATGTGGCAACAACGCTCAACAACATCGGCATGGTATGGCATGCGCTTGGAGAGCCAGAAAAAGCGATTGGGTACTACGAGCAGGCTCTCTCGATTGGCAGGGAAGTGTACGGTGGGGGGCATCCTGTTGTGGCAACAATGCTCAACAATATCGGCATGGCATGGCCTGCGCTTGGAGAGCATAAGAAAGCGATTGAGTACTATGAGCAGGCACTCTCGATTGACAGAGAAGTGTACGGTGAGGGGCATCCTGATGTGGCAACAAGACTCAACAACATCGGCGCGGCATGGCATGCGCTCGGTGACCTGCAGCGTGCGGAGACATTTTTTCAGCAGGCGTACAGAATACTTCGAGAGTTCTATGGCGATGAGCATCCGCGTACCAGAAATGTAAAAAGGTCGCTGGAGATGTTACGAGGATGAAATTCACCTAATCTGACAACTGCCAGAACGTCCCGGATAGATCGCGTCCCTTCCGCCTAAAATCTCCCCGGATCAGTCTCGATATCCACGATAGCGGGTTTCTTCGCATCCATCGCTTTTTCCAGGGCATCCTTTAACTCTCCCGGTTCTTTTATCCTGAATCCAGCACCCCCTCAGGAGATCGCATACTCTGAGAAATCCGGATTGTTAAGTTTGATAGCGAACGTTGGGTGCCCCTTTATTCCTAAGGGCTCGCCAGAAAATAACCTGTTAATTTCGTGGCATTTGTCAGATTCGTGATAAAATCGGCATAAATGATCACGAATGACACGTTTGAACGAATCACAAGAATGTCAGGGATGTGACATGCCATCAGCCAACTTTACTGCTTTATTTTTCAATAAGCACTAAGTACCCTCAACGTGCCCCTTCACAACACCCTCAATCTCCCCTATGCTCTCAAGAACTGTGAGCCCCTGCATCTGTTTCAGCAGGTTCGCGTTCTTTATGTCCACATCACGCATGTACAGGGTTAATTCCTTCCCGTCCGGCAGTATTGTTGTGACAGCGCCCTCGTACTGGTCGGCAGGGTAGATGTAGATCGGTATTTTCGCTTTTGCCGCTTGAGCTACGGCGTTTGTGAGAAGCGAGTCAGCGATCCCGTGCGCAATTTTTGCCGCGGTGTTTGCACTCATCGGACAGACCAGGAAGAGATCGAACTTGCCCATCTGGAGCTGTCCCGCGATAAACGGAGAGTTTGCGCCGTGCTCAACGCTCACTTTTGAGAATAGTCCTTTTAGCTCCTTCCAGAGATTGTACCACTTCATCACGAGTTCGCCGTTTTTTGAGAGGTACACCTTAATATCCAGATCATAACGCTCCGAGAGATCCTTCATGATAGCAAAGGTCTCTTCGATCTGATCGCCGCATCCGGTGATGCCCCATGCAATTTTAAGCATCCGCATCACCACGGGATTCCTTAATTATTCCTGCAACCGAGATCAAGCGGTCAATAGTCCTGCGCATACCCCTGATTCCGTCCGCATCTGCGCTGACGCCTTCTGCACCCTTATCCTTTGACCAGAATGTGCCTCCAAGATTCGCACCAAACGAGCCGCCGCCAACAGGTATCATCTCGCTAATCACATAGAAATCAAGAATTGATCTGATCGCAAGTTCCTGCCCCCCAATCCGATCGCCACCCACCGCCGCTGCAGCGCCCACCTTGTTTCTGAGCGCAGCCGGATCTTTTGCAACGAGCGCACGGAGCCGGTCAAGCATCGTCTTGGTCTGCCCGCTCAAGGTCCCCTGGTAAACCGGCGTTCCTATGAGCATGGCATCAGCCCAGAGGAGTTTCTCATATATCTCCTCCATCCCGTCCTTCTGGATGCAGCCCTCACGCTTCCTGACGCAGAAGTCACAGTGCTTACAGAATCCAATCGTTCTCTTGTGAAGTGTTATGTGCGTGGTTTGTGCTGCGTGTTTCTGGCTGGCATAATCAAGCGCATCCTTAACCACCTGGTCAGTGGATGCAAGCCGCGGACTTCCGGATATGCCAAGTAGATTTATAGTTTTCATATTGGTCACCTCATATATTATAGAT
>CABGHG010000101.1 GCA_902158735.1 Candidatus Methanolliviera sp. GoM_oil | reverse complement strand
GCACTTGATATATTTTACGACCTTCGCGGCCAGGGTTTTGAAAAATCACCTGCCACAAGCGAGATCCTGAACTGGATAGGCGCACTTGAACACGAAGGCATATCTCCATCGGACCTTAGAAAAAAAAGTTACAGAGAGAGAGTGCCGTTCCTCGGGGTTCTTTTGAAGCGGGCAGGCGATATACAGGCTTATACTGATAACTATAACGGTCAGCATAACCCAGACATCTTTAGAAAACGGGGTTATTAAGAGTAAAAATGTTCTTCGTTGATTTCTTTTACACGTTAAAAAATTATGGGGTTCCCATAACGACGCAGTATATTCTTGAGTTACAGGAAGGTTTGAAGAGAGGTTTGGCGGAGAATGTGGATGATCTGTACAATTTACTCCGGCTCATCTGTGTCAAGAGGATAGAATACCTGGATAACTTTGACCGTGCGTTCTCAAAGTACTTTTACGGGATTGAACTACCAGCATCGGGGGAGATGACCGATCTTAACAAACTTTTAGAGAATAAACCGTTCAGGGAATGGCTCGAGACTCAGATAAGAGAAGGGAACCTTAAACCTGCGGAGATCCACTGGAAACTGCCTCCAGAGGAGCTCTTCAGACGGTTCTTGAAGACGTTTGAGGAACAGACCGAAGCGCACCACGGCGGTAATAAGTGGATAGGCACCGGAGGAACTTCTCCTTATGGGCATTCCGGGAATAGCTATGGTGGTATCAGGGTTTATGGAGAATCTGAGAGGCAGTCTGCTCTAAAAACTATCGGTGAGCGAAGGTATATAAATTACTCCGATAACGCCGGATTACGGGCTGAGAATATCCGACAGGTCCTTGGTACTTTTAAGAATATGGTTCCAATAGGCCCAAAGATCGATCTTGACCTGGACGAAACGGTTTATAGGACTGCAAAGAACGCAGGAGAGCTCGAGTTCATCTTTAAACCAGAGCTTAGAGACAATATCCGGGTAGCACTCTTGATAGACAACGGTGGCTATTCGATGAGCAGGTACGTCAGTATAGTCAGTCTGGTTTTTTCAAAGATTAAAGACCGCTTCAAAGACCTCTCAATCTATTATTTCAGGAATTGTATCTATGGAAATCTCTTCTCTGACCCACAGAGGATTAAGAAGCATCCAACAAAAAAATTCCTATCGGAGAACCCTGACACCAGGGTCTTGATAATCGGCGATGCTTCGATGGCGCCTGAAGAACTCTTCACACCCAGAGGTGCTATTGAGTACGGTGTCGATGATACTGAGCCCGGGATGGTCTGGCTCCAGAGAATAAGAGACCGGTTCAGCTATAGCGTTTGGTTAAACCCGATACGAAGTATCTACTGGTCTGAGAGATATGAGAATCATACCCTAAGGGAGATCGGGCAGATATATCATATGGAGGACCTCACGCTTGGTGGAATTAAAAATGCTGTTACTTATCTGAATGAGCAGGGGTGAATATTTCTTCATCGCTCAATATCCCCACGCAACCTCTTCACCGCATCCCTAAGCTGTATTGCACGCTCAAAGTCCAGTTTATCCGCCGCCTCATACATCTCACTCTCCAGCTCGATGATCAGGTTCGGAATCTCCTTCTTTGGAAGGTGTTTTATCCCGGTAATATCAACCTCCTTCTCCCGGATTGGCTTTATGATCGTCTGTGGGGTGATGTGGTGCTTTTTATTATGGGCGATCTGTATGTTTCTCCTCCTTTCAGTCTCCAAAAGTGCCGTCTTAATCGAATCGGTCATCTTGTCTGCGTATAGCACCACCGTGGAGCTGGCGTTTCTGGCAGCTCTCCCAATGATCTGGATCAGGCTTCTGGCATCGCGCAAGAAACCCTCCTTGTCGGCATCGAGTATGCCGATGAAACCTACCTCAGGTATGTCCAGCCCCTCCCGAAGCAGGTTGATCCCGACCAATACGTCGAATTTGCCGAGGCGCAGCTGGCGGATGATCTCTGTTCGCTCGATCGTCTTGATATCTGAGTGGAGGTACCTGGTCCTGATTCCCTGATCTGCAATATAATCGGTCAGTTCCTCAGCGAGCCTCTTCGTAAGTGTGGTGATGAGGATACGGTCTCCCCTATCTATGGTCCGGCGAATCTCCCTCAACACGTCATCGGTCTGCCCCTCTATAGGACGCACCTCGACCTCTGGATCGACGAGCCCCGTCGGACGGATGATCTGTTCTACCAGCTGACCAGAACTATTACGCTCATACGCGCCTGGTGTAGCCGAGACGAAGATCACCTGCCGCATATACTCCTCAAACTCATCAAATTTAAGCGGGCGGTTATCAAGAGCTGATGGTAATCTAAATCCGTAATCTACCAGCGCCTTCTTGCGTGAATAGTCCCCTCTATACATCCCGTTTAGCTGTGGGATAGTTTGATGGCTCTCGTCGATTACCATCATAAAATCTTTTGGAAAGTAGTCAAGCAGACAGTATGTCTTCTCACCAGGCGCCCGCCTATCGAAGTGGCGCGAATAGTTCTCAATCCCCTTACAGCTACCCGTCTCCTCGATCATCTCTATATCGTAGAGGGTGCGCTGTCGTAGGCGATGAGCTTCAATCATCCCAAGATTTGGCAGCCGCTCTTCAAGCTCCTCTGATATAGACCTAATCGCCCGTTTCTTCTCCTCTTCTGATATTACAAAGTGGCGGGCAGGAAAGATGTAGAAGTAGCTCATCTCTTCTCTCCTCCTGCCGGTCTTCTTCTCAATCTCCATGATCCGATCGATCTCGTCCCCAAACATCTCTATCCTGATAATATCGTTGAAATACCCTGGGATCAGGTCTATTGTATCTCCTTTAACCCGAAATCGGCCCGGCATAAGTTCCATATCATTTCTTTCGAACTGTATATCGATCAGTCTCTGGAGGATATCCTTTCTGCATATTCGGTCGTGTACCTTAAGCTCAAATCCCATATTCCGAAAATTTTTGGGGTTGCCTATACCATATATACAGGAGACCGATGCTACCACGATCACGTCTCTCCTTGAGAGCAGAGAGGCAGTTGTCGCCAACCGCATCTGCTCTATCTTTGGGTTGATCTGGGCATCTTTCTCGATGTACTGGTCTTTCTGAGGAATATAGGACTCTGGCTGATAGTAATCATAGTACGAGACGAAATACTCCACCCGGTTATTGGGGAAGAACTCTTTGAACTCATTGTAGAGCTGGGCAGCAAGCGTCTTGTTGTGTGCGATCACAAGCGTCGGTTTCTGCACCTCTTCGATGACATTTGCGACTGTGTATGTCTTTCCAGAACCTGTAACACCCAACAGTGTCTGGAACTGCTCATAATCCTCAATCCCTGAGACGAGATTTCTAATGGCATCTGGCTGTGAGCCCTTGGGCGTAAAATCTGCAACAAGGGAGAATGGTATCATGACACCACCTTCTTCTTGCGTAACAGACGGTTGTATGCGATTGCAAACCGGTGTGCCTCGTCCCGAATCTCCTGAATGAAGAGCGATGCTTTATCGCCTTTATTAAGTAGGAGAGGTGAACTGACTTTAGGGACATAGATTTCTTCCTCTCTCTTTGCGATGGCGACGAGTGGAATCTTAATCCCAAGCTTCTCAAGTTCTTCAAGTGCCGAAGAGAGCTGCCCTTTTCCTCCGTCGATGATGATTAGATCGGGAAATTCGCCGCCCTCCCGCAATAGACGCGAGTATCGCCTCCGCACCACCTCGGCAATGGCGGCAAAATCGTCAATCCAATCCACTGTTCTGATCTTGAACTTACGGTAATTCCTTTTGTCGGGTTTTCCATTCCGGAACTGCACCATCGATCCTACCATCGAGGTCCCTGAAAGATGGGAGATATCGAAGCATTCGATGATCTCAGGCGGCTCTGGCAACCTAAGCGCCTTCTCCAGTTCTTTGAGTTTGAGCCTGTCGCCAAAGAACCCAATCTCAACATTCTTTCCCACAAGATCCAAAAGCTTCTTCTTATCCCCTCTTTTTGGAAAAGTGATCCTTACCTTCCGTTCTTTTCTCCGGGAGAGAAAATCTATAAGCGCATCATTGACCCCTTTGGGCAGGATAAGCTCAGATGGAGGTTCGTGCTCTGAGTAATATTGCACGAGAAACTCTTCTAAGAAGTCATCGTCCTCATCAAAGATAAACTCCTGCTTCCCTTCCAGCGTCCCTTTATACACGTTGAAGATCATTAGATAGACCTTTCTATCACTTAGGACGTAGTTTATTATATCCTCATTGTATCTCTTCTGCCGTTTCATCTTCTGCCTTTCTGCAAGGTGCTCGACGGCGGCGATCTGCTCCCGAAGTTCCATCGCCCGCTCAAACTCCTGCTTTGCAGACTTCTCCAACATCTCAGCATGCAGAGCGCGGATCAGTTCATCGGTCTTCCCCCGGAGAACCGATTCTGCCCTTCTTACATCTTTTAGATACTCCTCCCTCTTGATCTTCCCGATGCATGGAGCACTGCACGACCCGATATGATACCGCAAGCATGCCCGTTTAGGCATCCTTCGGCATGACCGCAGATAAAAAGTCTTCTTCACCACCGAGAGGAGATAATCACGTTCCTTTGCAGAGACAAACGGGCCGAAGAACGTTCCGTTCCCCTGAACTTCTTTGAAAATCGAAGATTTTCGAGATCCCACGACGAAGTCGTGAGGACTTCGTGCAATCCCGATCCGTGGGAATTCATCATCGGTAATCTGGATAAAGGCGTAATTTTTTGCATCTTTGAGATTGATGTTGTACTTTGGCTGGTGCTTCTTGATGAGGGTGTTTTCTAAGATCAGCGCCTCGACCTCGGTCTCGGTGATGATGAAGTCCACAGATACAACCCTCTGCAGGAGTGCTTCTGTCTTTTGGTCATGTTCACCTCCCTGGAAATAGCTGGATACACGCTTCTTCAGGTTCTTTGCCTTTCCGATATAGATTATTTCCCCGGCGGCGTTTGAAAAGAGGTAACAGCCGGGGTCTTCCGGTAATTCAGGTAAGTAGATCATTCTTATAGTTTATATCTTCAGAAGCTTTTTTGCTAATATCATTCTTCTCCGATGAAATTAAGAGCATTTCCATCATAAGTTTAAAAATCAGCCACGACGAACCTATATAATATTTTTGAGCAAAAAGCCGAAACTAAAGGTTGTTCACGAACCAAATGTTCGTTTATCCTTTCCGATATGTTTTAACTGTGCCCCATACATCTCAATAAGTTCTCTCTTCGTCGTCGCATCTCCTGGACTCTTATCGTCGCGCCATCTCCCGGTGAATCTCGGGAATCTTATTGCAAGACCGGAATTTTTCCTGATCTCTTCAAACGCACACGTATGTATCGGGCTAAGTGTCATCTCGGCTCCGAGAACCTCCATTACGATTGCAGGCGTGAACCAATAATCTGCCTTAATATTGGATATAACAGATCTGTCCATCTCTTCGATCCTATATTCTTTGAATCTCTCCGGTAGATCGATCAATGTCTCATCGTCGAATCCTGTACCGAGCTTGCATACCGTCTCGAACCTATCCTCTTCTGGGTCATAAGATGCCATCAATAAAGCGCCATACGTTCCAGCCCTTCTCCCCCTACCGGCAAAGGCGCCGATAACCACGAGATCCACCGTGTCGGTCATCTCAGATTTGTATTCTCTCTTGTATTTTATCCAGTTCCACCCTCTTGCACCCGCCTCATAAACAGATTCGGTGGATTTTGCCATTACCCCCTCACAACCATGCTGTATCGCCTCTTCAAAGTACTGCTCGAAATCTTTCGAGTTTTTTACGATCCGATAATCCGATATCCTTATCTTATCGGACGGTTTTATAATTTCTACCAATCTCTCTCTTCTCGTAAGATAATCTGCCTCTGTAAGATCTCTCCCATCTACATATAGGCAATCAAAGAGAAAGAGCGTTACAGGATAGTCTTCAATTGCCTCGACGATACCGTGCTTTCTGCCGCGTCGGTGTGATACTTCCTGGAAGGGCAACATCTCATCTGTGTCCGTGTTCATTGCTACACACTCTCCCTCAACTATGCCGTCTTTTGAGAGAAAGGACTCCCTTAAACTTTCTTTTATATCTGGGAACTGATCTGTCAGGTCTTCGAGTCTCCTCGAGAAGAGCTTCACCGCCTTGTCAAAAAAATGTCCCTGTATTCTTATGCCATCATACTTGTATTCGAGTGCACAGCCCCGCATCTTATCTATGATCTCCTCTATAGAGGAGAGACGCTCTGCCAACATAGATTTTACCGGTATTCCCGGTATCATTCCAAACTTCTCTGGCGATAGACTACCTATACCTCCTTCAGATAGAGCTCTGGCAATGGCTCCAAGATCGGGATGA
>CABGHG010000100.1 GCA_902158735.1 Candidatus Methanolliviera sp. GoM_oil | reverse complement strand
GACGACCTTTGATGGTCTTAAAGGTTTCTCGGAAGTGGAGCGCTACTGGGTCAATGAACCTTATGCATTCATCGTAATCCTATTTGGTGAGAAGAGTAACGAATACCTGTATTACGCCGTCGAACCGACCTTGACAAAATTTCAGAAGTCGCTACTTGAGAAGATACACGAAGACCTACTGGATATCCTGACACTCGAAGAGGAGAAGAACAAGAAGGATATTCTTACCGAGAAAGTTACGGAAATTATTATAAGTTATAGGATACGTTTAGAACCGGAAACGATCCATAAACTCCTCTACTACATTCACAGAAATTATGTCGGATTCAAGAGGATCGATGCATTGTTAAGGGATGATTCGATCGAGGACATATCCTGTGATGGAGCGGATGTTCCTATCTTCCTGTATCACAGGAGGTACCAGAATATCAAGACCAATATCTGTTTTAAAGAGAAAGATCTGGACTCATTCATAATCAATCTATCTCAGCGGAGTGGTAAGCATATTTCGATAGGTAATCCCCTCGTGAATGCGACTATGCAGGATGGTTCCAGACTACAGGCATCACTCGGGCGGGAGGTCACACTTCGCGGAGGATCTTTTACAATAAGAAAATTCAGAGAAGATCCATTCACACCGATAGAACTGATGGCCCTTAACACATTTTCAATAGATGCTATCGTATACCTCTGGCTTGCAATAGAGAACAA
This sequence comes from Candidatus Methanolliviera sp. GoM_oil, assembly GCA_902158735.1. Taxonomy (GTDB): domain Archaea; phylum Halobacteriota; class Methanoliparia; order Methanoliparales; family Methanoliparaceae; genus Methanolliviera. Next base: position 5,678 of record CABGHG010000100.1, on the reverse strand, counting down.
CAAAAGCCTAATTTTTGTTGGAGGGACGGCTTCAGGGAAGACCTCGAGCCTTAACGCCGCATCGTTATTCATACCACCGATGTCAAAGATCGTAACGATAGAAGATACCCATGAACTGACCCTTCATCACGACAACTGGATAGCGAGCATAACCAGGGATTCTTTCGTCAAGGGAGGCGAGGGTGAGATTGGGATGTACGAACTCCTTCGTCAAGCGCTCAGGCAGCGACCTGAGTATATAATCGTCGGTGAAGTTCGTGGAGCTGAGGCACTCACACTCTTTCAGGCTATGTCTACTGGCCATACAACCTACTCAACGATGCATGCGGGAAGTGTGGAGGAGGCAATAAGTAGGCTTGAGAACGATCCGATAAATGTTCCCAGAGCCATGATGCAATCATTGAACATCCTGTCAATCCAGAAGATGGCATATGTGGATGGTAAACGTGTCAGGCGCTCTTCTTCGATAGTTGAGGTCCTCGGGTTTGAACCGGGAAGTGATGATCTCAGAATCAACGAAGTATTTAGCTGGAACCCTGTATCGGATACCTTCGAGAGGCCAAATGACTCAATAATTCTAAAGGAGATCATGGAACAGAGAGGTTGGGATTGGTCTCAACTGGAGGCTGAGATAGAGAATAGATACAGGGTAATCGAGTATATGGTTGAAAGGGATATTAAAGATTATAGAGGGTTCTCGAAGATAATTCAGTCCTACTTCTCAAGCCCCGAAACAATTTTAGAAAGAATTGAGAGGGGTGACGATATCCTTGAGTGACATTACACTATCAAGTAAAGCTTTAAAAATCCTGAATGAGCATGACGAGGATTTTTTTTCGGATGAAGAGCCTGTCCGGATTAATCAGATAGACGAGGCTGTACCTCAGGATTATCTCGATTTTAATATCAGGGCGGCCTTTGGTGTCGTAAGTTCACTTGCAATCATGCTATTTGGAAAGATGGTAAGGGATAAGAGGGAACATCACTTGGGACTGCAAGCGAAGTTGAGGCAGGCCCACATAACAAAATCCATTGATGTTTACGTCTCCCTTGCTTACTTTTATTCCACCTTAATGGCGATAGTCGGAAGTGCCATCGGTGCAGCCCTCTTTTCCTTGATATCACCATCGGATTCATTTTTAGTTTTCCTTCTCTGGGAGGTTATCTTCACGGGGGTGGCCGGTTATTCTACCCAGTATTTTTATATGTGGCGCCCATCTTTTAAAGCCGGAGTGCGAAGAACAGGTATTGACAGATCACTTCCATACGCTGTCGCTTATATGCATGCGATGAGTAAAGGTGGCATGAATATCATCGAGATCTTTAAATCTCTGGGTAAACACAGCCACATATTCATGGATGCAGCAGAAGAGGTTCAGTTCATCGTGAGGGATATGACATTATTCGGCATGGACATCATGAGTGCACTCTATCTGGCTGCTGAGCGAACACCATCTGCAAAGTTCAAAGATTTCATCGATAATCTCATCACTGTTGTCGATAGTGGTGGGGATATCACATCCTACTTCGCAAGCACGTCGGAACGGTACCAGAATGAGGCCATTGATGAGCAGAAGGGCTATCTTGAGATGCTTGGTATGGTGGCGGAGAGCTATATAACCGCATTCGTCGCAGGCCCCCTTTTTCTGATAACTATACTTGTCGTGATGGGGATAGCAGGGTCGGGGTCATCTGTTATGGTCGAGATGGTGATATACCTTATGGTTCCTGTAGGCTCGATCGTCTTCATCATTTTGCTCAACGTACTATCAATATCCGATCAGGAGAAACCGGATATCTATGTTATAACAAAAGAACTGAACGAGTATGATGATGTCAGATATAATGAAGTGGGACCTGATGGAGAAAACCACTTATATGATGAGCTTGAGAGGGCAGAGAAGCGGATCAAAATCGAGAAGATGATAAGAGATCCTTTCAGGCATTTCTACGAAAAACCTTCACATATTCTTTATATCAGCATACCGGTATCCTTGCTTTATTTGGCCCTTGTAATTAGTAGTCTCGGCATTCAGGCTCCTGTGATTGGTGGAGCTACGATAAATAGTATGGACCTTCTTCCGGTTGTTGATATGATAGATGGTCCATTCGTCATCATGACGATCTTGCTCCTTGCCCCTTTCACAATATTTTATGAGGTCCGCAGAATAAAAATCAAGAAGCTAGAGAGTGAGATACCAAATTTCTTGAATAAGCTTTCCAGCACGAACGAATCAGGAATATCCCTATCAAAAGCGATAGGGATGCTTGTAGAATCGAATCTTGGTGTCCTGAACTCAGAGATCAAAGAGGTCTGGAAGGACATATCATGGGGTCGTGATACAAACGAATCGCTGATAAAACTGGAGAAGCGTGTCAGGACACTCTCGATATCGCGTACGATTACACTGATCACAAGAGCGAGTGAAGCGACTGGAAACATAAGGGATGTGCTCAAGATAGCAGCAAAAGATTCCGAGATTAGAGAGAGGCTCAAGAAGGAGAGATCCATGGATATGTCATCCTACATGGTTTTGATATACATGTCTTTCTTCGTCTTTTTGGTGATCATTTATGTCTTATCCTCCTCATTTCTCTCGATAGTACCCGATGTTTCATCCACACCACAGGAAATGGATGCCATCTCATCAGGTATTGATATTGAGAAATACAATCGGATATTCTTCCATGCAGCGATCATACAGGGATTCTTCTCAGGGCTTATTGCAGGTGAGATGGGTGAGGGTAGCGGACAGGCAGGGATAAAACACTCCCTGATAATGATATCGATTGCCTACGTTGTCTTTACATATGTCATGGGTTGAAAAATGAAAGATCTGATTATTGATGAAGAGGCGGTATCGGAACTTATCGGTGCAATACTACTACTTGCAATTGCAGTCATATTCCTCGGACTTGTTCAGACCTATCAGGTGCCACAGTGGAATGAGCAGATAGAGCTTGGGCACATGAATGTGGTTTATGATGACTTCCTTGAACTTAAAACAAACATCGAGGACTCGATAATCAACGATTTTCCCAAAGCAAGTGTGATACATATGGGTGCATCATATCCGGGAAGAGTTGTATTCAGAAATCCAATGGATAGTAGTCACGGCACCCTATCCATAAATAACGATAAGTGGATACGCATCAACTACACTTCAAGGACGACCTCTGTCGTTCTCAGGGAGTATTATGAAGTTCCGGGAGATATCAGGTTGGTTGCTTACGACGGGGTCAACGGAAGTTCAGAGCATTCGACACCTACCAATGTCTCTATCGGTACAACCGCATACAATGGAACTTATGCACTGGGTATCTTGGGAAATGACTGGCAGGAGGAGACAATTACACCCTTTGCATTGACAGGGAACACAACAGCCTCCGTTTGGATCAGAGGGGACACAGAGGCAGAGATTCAGGCCATAGGGTTTGCAAGTGGAAGTGGAATATCGAGACATTCCATACTATACAGGTTATGGGGGACCCAGGGGAATCTAACAGAGACGAACTGGATAAACGGCCCCTATCAAGATCTTTATTCCATCGACAGTAACTGGCATAGATATGAGTTTCCCATCGGTACGGACTGGAATGATACGTGGGGAAGTCTCGAGTCTATCGATAGGATAGTCCACATACAGGACAATGATGCATCACCTTCAGTGGGGAGAATGTATATCGACGATCTCGTTATATCAAATGTGGTGACAGAAACGGTAAGCTCAAACTACTCATCAGGTACCATATCATTTGATCCGAATTATTTCTATTACCAGGACTCACCAACTATAGTTTATGAGCACGGACTCGCCATTCAAGATTACAGTTCTTACAATTATTCTTATACCGAGATGGAACAGTCGCTTATTAGCGATGATAGCGTGGATCTTGTCTTTGTTAACTGCACTGAGGACACCATCGGTTCATCCGATCAAAAGACCTTGATATCAAGATATGTTGACGACTCATCGACATCCGTTGAGGCAACAAATGTTAATATTACTATCTATACATCCTATCCTGAGTTATGGAATGCAACACTTTCTGATGTGGAAAATATCACAACCACTATAGAAGGTAGCTATCTTACCGTATCATACCTCTCGAATGTAACGGTCAATGTTGCTGCCAAGGGATCTGAAATATCATACTCTAGCGGAACCATATCGATAGCGACTGTTACTCCAACACCAACACCAACACCAACACCTGATACCACACCACCTGCAAGCGTTACCGGGCTCACAAACAACAGTTTTGCAAAAACCTATATAAACTGGAGCTTCACAAATCCTGGTGATGGTGATTTCAGCCATGTGATGATCTATATCGATTCGGTCTTAAAGACGAATACATCATCGCAAAGCTACAACGCAACCGGATTTAGTGCGAGTGAGGGCCATACGATCTCAACAAAGACAGTTGATACAAACGGGAACATAAACAGTACCTGGGTCAATCATTCGGCTACTACTTCCGCTGCACAAACTGTTACAACAACATATGATGCCACAGACGGGAGATCTTACTTCAAAGCATACGGAACCTATAGTGATAAATGGAATGATTTGGATGGCGGATCCGGTGGTACTGAGGCCACACTCCCATCAGAGTGCGACACCGAGGCCCACGATGTTTCAGGAATGTCAAATGCCTATAAAAGGTTGGGTTATTCGGACGCCACTGGTGGTGACTCAGATTCGAAAAGGTATATAAATCCTGATGAAGGAAGGGGGGACGAAAGTACTCTTCTGATTCACATATGGGTCGATGAGACTGTTTCAGATATCGATCAACTCTCATTCACCTGGGAAGGATACGGTGATGAAGCCCATACACTCCGGCTTTATGTCTTCAACTACGATGACAATGATTGGGATGGTGGGAATAAGGGTTTCAAAGACTCGGATTCAGGCAACTCCGACTTCCTGCTTGAGTGGAGTACGACAACAGGGATTGATAGTTACATAAACGCTAAAAACCAACTTGCTTTCCTGATACTTGATGTATCTGCAAGTGAAGATAGCTTCCATGACTATGCCAAGCTAGAGGTTACATCGTGAGTATGCATATTATTGAAATGAAAATCGCCTATTTCCTACCTCTATTCACCATCAGATAAACGACCAGGGCTATTGAAGAGACTCCGTAAATCACTTCAAAACCAGGAATTATTCTACCTCTTCTACTGCTGCTCGGTGCTCCGGTTGGTTGAGATTTATCCTCCTTTTTATCCTCAATTAAAAGAGTTTCGCGCAGATCTTCAACCCTTATGCTGTGTCTTCCCGTTTCATTCAATTGATCCCCGGTGAGTTTGAACTCGATCCTCTTAGTTTCATCATCGACCAGATGTACTGTTTTGGAAAGAGTTGTTGTACCCTTATAAATGAGATCAACATCCTCTCCCTTCAGATCACCCTTCCCACCGGTGTTTGTAACATTGAAAGAGACTGTAGCGGTCTGACCCAACTCGGCAGGGTTCGGGGTGATATTCAGATCGCTATATTCAAATTTATATGGGGCAAAAAGGGTTGCATTCTCATCAACATGAAAAGCGAGATGAGGCCCCCTTCCCACGATATTACCGCCATCGTTGAGGTCTTTTGCAATTATCTTAATACTGTATCGCCCTTCAATGGAGTCTTCATCTATCTTATAGGAGATGACGCCAT
>CABGHG010000099.1 GCA_902158735.1 Candidatus Methanolliviera sp. GoM_oil | reverse complement strand
GGATATTTGAATTTTGTATGGGAGTGATGGAGGGAGTGTTTGGTTTTCTTCCTGCGATGTTGGATGCGTGCTGTCCGAAATGATTTTTTTATTTTAACGTGCTCAAAAATCGAAGATTTTTGAAGACAGGAGATCTCTGATCTTCCTCAGAAATCGTCAGGACTGGCGACACTTAAAGAAAAGATTGAATATAAATAGGAGAATGGTATATAAAATATAAAAAGATAATTAAGATGACCAATCCAAAGCGACTTTTATTGGTCGAGGATGAGGAGTCACACGCCAAACTCGTAAAAAGGGCATTCGAGGAGAGTGAATGGGAGATCTCTCACGTCTCAAGCCTTGAAGGTGCCCTTAAATGGTTGGACGAGAATGAAAGACCCTCGCTCATCATCGCCGACTATCGCCTGCCCGATGGAAGCGGTTTAGATCTGACGCGGGGGGCAGAGAAACCTAAAGACATAGAGGTTCCCGTCATAATTTTGACGGCTTATGGCACAGAAGAATTGGCGGTTCGATCGCTTAAATTCGGCGCGATGGATTACGTGGTAAAGAGTTCTGAAAGATTTGAAGAGCTACCCTGGATAGCCGAGCGCGTGCGGCAAGGATGGGAGAAGACCATAGAGCAAAAGAGGGCAGAGGAAGATCTGCGAGAATCTAATAAGCGTTACTATGAACTAATTGAGAATGTGGACAGTATAATTATGCGAATGGATCCAGAGGGAAAGATCACTTTTTTTAATAGGTTCGCAGAGGAGTTATTCGGTTATACCAGAGATGAGATCGTTGGGCAAAACGCCGTTGGAACAATTATCTCAGAGATAGAATCGAACGGTAAAGATTTAAGAGAGATGATCCTTGATATAGGAAGGAATCCAGAGAGGTACAAAAAGAACGTAAACGAGAACGTGACGAAGAACGGAGAGCGGATCTGGATTTCCTGGACGAACAAACCAGTTTTCGATGAAGAAGGGCGCGTGGTTGAAATTCTCTGTGTTGGCAATGACATCACCGAGATCAGAGAGGCAGAAAACGAGCTCAAAGATCTGGCGGCATATCTGAACGCGGTGCTGAACTCTTATCCTGATACATTGCTCATACTCAATGAAGATGGCTTGATCACATATATAAATCCAAGATTTGAGGAGGATTTCGGTTACTTTGGGGAAGAATTTATCGGTTGTGGTATCGAAGAAGTGGCGGAGAAGATCGTGCCTGCGGAGAAGAGATTGTCCATTATAGATGAGATCAGAGGGGGATTGAAGAGCGGTGAGAAGATCGAAAACGTAAAAGTGGAGATGATGAACAAAGAGGAAGAACGATTTTTTATATCATATTCCGCATCTGGGATCCTTGACACATCCGATCGGTTGATCGGTGAGGTAATCAGTATCAGAAAGTTTAGATGATCTTGTTCAGATCTTTATAGAACTCTACCAAAAGCTTGGTTATCTCGTTATCCTCATTCAATGCGAAGGTTCTAGTCTGCTTGCTTATCTTGATCTCTTTTACAACATTCATCTCCGCGAGCGGCTCGATCACATGCGCAACGCTAGAGTGTGAAAGCTCACTCGCCTTCGCGATGCCTGATAAATAGGTTATCTTACCACGATTCTTTAATAGATACTCGAGAACGGTTAGTTGTGCGTTTCCGCCGAATATTTTATCTAGCTCTTGCAACATCTCTGGGCTGTACCAAATCCTTATAAAAACCTATCAAAAGATTGGTTATCTCGTTATCTTCATTCAATACGAAGGTTCTAGTCTGCTTGCTTATATCGATCTCCTTCACGATCCCTCTCTCCAAAAGGAGCTCGATTACACGCGCGACGCTGGAGTGTGAAAGCCCACTCTCCTCTGCGATACCTGATAGATAGGTTATCTTACCACGATTCTTTAATAGACACTCCAGAGCGGTGGTCTGTGCGTTTCCGCCGAATATCTTCTCTAATTTAGTCATCTTCTCTGGGGTATGTTTCTTCATTTACTCTTCGCATATAAATCTATGATGTGTTCATCTTATAAACCTTTCGATTTTCAATAATACTTTTCGATTTTCAAGATTGAAAAAGTATATATAGGGGGGCTTGCATGCTAATAATTGGGCTTGTCGATAAATCAGCAAACGAAATAAAAAAATAACTAAAGAGGAAGAAAAAAAGTGAGATTGGCGATGGTCGATGATATCATGAGGAAGACAGAAGCCGCGAGAGTGGATCTATCTAGCAAAGAGAGGAAAGTTGAAAGGAGGTGGTGGCTGATAGATGGAAATATGTTATACACATTTACATATTTACATATTACCCATATCTAATGGGGTTGTATCCTCGAAAGAGGAAGTGAGAAAGAGATGATAGGTGAGAGGTAAAAAAAAAGAGGTGATGAAAAAATGGCAGGTATTTGGACTACGTGTATAGAATCGTGTTGTGAATCGGTTTGTGGAGGACTTACAGGTGCGTGTTCACAGTGGCTCCCGCATGCTATGAAGACGTGTTGTGACCCAATATGTGAGGGTTGCTTCGATTGCATAAATACAATGTGTGGAAAGTAGGAGGTGAGAAAAGATGGAGTGTTTTAATACATGTATAGAATCTGGGTTTAGCGAGATATGCGGGTATTTTTGTAGCAAAACAGTTGCGAAAGGTATATGCAACACATGGGCGGCATGCTACAATCCGCTTATAGAAGGCATTTTCGGAATATGTGCCGGCGGAAAATAAAGAGTAGTAATTTTTTATTTTTTTTCCTTTTAACATAAAATAAAAAACGAAAAAACGAGGTAAAAAATGGAATGCTTAATGGCATGCACAAGGGACTGCCTTGTGCCCATAATAACCGATGGCCTAAAGAACTGCATCGGCAGGCAGGGATGCATCGGCATCTTACCCGATTGTGTTGGAGCGTTTTGTGGGTGCTGTAAATAAGGAGGTGAGATAAATGAGAATGATAAAAGAGATATGGAAGGATGAAGAGGCGTTTGCTACCTGCTGTGGCATACCATGTTGGATGAGCTGTGGAACGATATTGGAGCAGTGCACGGGACTCCTCTGTGGAACTTATGGAAAGATCTGCCTCTGTTTGGGGTTATGATGAGGTGAGTCGAATGGATGTAAGCATAGAGGTGTGTGGGATCTGCGGCGGTTCGACATTGGGTGGAATATTGAGTGGTTTGGCAGATCTGATACCTGTGTTGTGAGGAGGAGGTTGATAAAAGATGAAAATAGCATTTAGTTGTATAGAGCTATTTACCGAGGTTCCGGTATCCTTCGTCAAGGACGGAATAGGTGAATTCTTCCACGCGAACGCGGAGGAGATCTGGAAGCTGATGAGTTGGTAGCTGAAATCCGATGAGATCTTTAAAGAGTCTGATCGTCTTCGCGGTATTAATGATCGCCGTCGGAGGCGTCTTTATGGCAAGTGCCCAGATATTTCCGTGGATGCCTGCGAAAGAGGAGAAACTACCTGAGAAGCTGCCAGAAGTTCCCTGGACGAACGAGGAGCTGACGGAGAAGGTCTGGAAATTAACGAAGCAGTATGATGATCTTAAATTGGAGAATGATAAATTAAAAGAGGAGAATGCCGAATTAAAAGAGCAGGTTGGCGATATGAAAGAGAGCGTTGGCGATATGAAGGATGATCTCGGTGATCTGAAGGATAAGGTAGATGATATGAAGGATGATCTCGGTGATCTGAAGGATAAGGTAAGCGATCTGGGGGATTAAGATTATTAAGATTTTAAGGTTGGAGATTAGATTATGGGATGGATATATCAGCTTGTTGAGGGAACTATGGGGCAGTGCTTTGGTCTCCTACCGGATATAATAGATGCGTGCGTTCCGAAGTGATTTAAAAATGGAAATCTGCTGTGGTGTAATTGAGCGTAACTTCCTGGTATTATGTCCTGCCACTTGTATGTGTCTTGGGAGTTGTATCCTCAATCTGATCGGGTGTGTCTTTGGAACGATCGGGAAGTTAAAATTATTATTTGGGTGATATAAATGGATCTTCTTGTCTGTCTCGATTGTCTTAATTCCTGCATCTGGGGGAATCTTGTTTCGATAATTTTAACAACTCTCGGTTGCATTGGGGGCACTTGCTCCACCCTCGGCGCTCTTACCGGAGCCGTTGGCTATAGCCTTCTCGGCGCGTGGAGCGGGGGCATGAACATCCCCTACCTTGGGCGCTTCGTCACCACCCTCGGAGCTCTTCTTGGCGCTCTTCTCGCGTGCGTTTTTGCCACTCCTTGCTCTCTTCTCGGAGGCGGTTGCTCTACCCTATGCTCTCTTATTGGGTGGCTTTCTCCTATCGCCGGCACTGGGCGCATTTTTGCTACCATCGGTGCTTTTCTTGGGGGCACTTTTGCCACTCTCGCCGGTTCTACCATCGAAGCTCTATTCTCTCTCCCAAAGAGTCTCATCCATAACTTAATATGGATATGCGGCGGCCCTATCACCATCAGTGCGGCATACGTGGAGAACTGTCCGACGGAGTTTTTAGACGCGTGTCTGGATCTGATCCGTCACTGCTTGGGAGGTTGATGAAGATGAATATGAAGATGAAAAGGTTGCCAATTTTTCCAGTAATTCTTGTCATATCTTTACTCTTGCTCTCTTCGTCTCCCGTCTGCGTAGCCGCTGGCATAAAGATCGAACCAATCCAGGGCAATTGTTATCACATCGAGAAGATGAAAAACTAGATCGACGACGGGAAGAATAGCGTAATGATCTGGGAAAGGGTTAAAAATACCGTTACAGGTAAGGAGGACATCCCTTTAGTCGATGACAAAGGTGGTTATTGGGCGGATATAGTCGCCTGGGTCATTGATGACAAGGGAGAGGGGGAAGTGATCGCAGAGTATCGTAAATCACTTGGCTATCTGGATACAAGAGAAGATAAGCTCTTCACGATCTCTTTCCCAAAGAATAAAAAGTGGAGAGAGGCAAAGAGGCCTTTGATGGTATATATCCAGATAATACCTAAAAGTGGTCCAGGGGCACCAGATGATGGAACTGCTAAGTCGTTAAATGCCCTCTGCTGTTGCTTCTAAATCGCTTGGGTCGTAAGATAGCAACAGGAAGGGAGAAGAGAACCGCGAGGTATCATATCTCACTTGGGCATCTGGACGAGGCTATATCTATCGCCCTGTTGCTCTTCTTAACCTGTTGGATGGATTTTAGAGGCATGTTTTGAACTGATCCGTCATCTCATGGGTGGTTGATGAAGACTATCAAAAAAAGATCAACCGAAAGTTAGAAATACCTAGAGACACCACCTATAAATGAGAGAAGTCCATGATAACAAGCGTCGTAGCATGTCTTTTATGTCTTATAACAAATTTAGGTCTTCTATCGTTTGGAGTAATAGGTGTCGGAGTTGTGGTTAGTCTTTTAGATTCTATTATCAGTTTTCTTGCGGGATTGACTGAAAAAGGTATGACTGAGATGGCAGGTAGATCTATCGTGGAGTTACGTCACTTCCTAGAGGGCCTTCAAGATCGATTAAAATCTGGCAAATACAATAAAATTTATTTAGATGAAGCGATAGGGGAAATAAGAAAATGGTTAGGTGAGCTTTAATGGCAGAATTATTAGAGGCTATAAGCGAGATAGAAGATTCAGATGTTATCAGGGAAAATTGTTTGTATTTGGAGACTGAATCAAAGAAGAAAGAAAATAAGATAGCTCAAGCATATATTGGTGATCTCATGGAAGATTTTAAGAAGATACGCGACCGGGAATCCCTGAGTGATATGGAGTTGAGAATACCTACATTCATAGAAACTGAACACTTTCTCCAAAGAGGTAAAGAACTTATAGATGGTGAACCTATACAAGCGTCTGAGAAATTATATAAAACCGCCGAGAATTGTATCAAGATTTTATCGCAAAAATATGCACAAAAGGAATTAGATAAGGCAAAAGAAGCAGGGCAGTGGTGGACAAAACTGTTGAATCGTGCATCTTCTAAAATTGGTAAAAATTTGTCCAATAAAATACCCGATGGCGATAGAATACCCAATTATTGGGATGCAGCGCGTTTAATCCACATAGATGGATTCCATGAGGGCAGATTATCACCAGAAGAATTAAGAAAAGACAATCGCTTGGGATACGTTGAGAAACTTTTAGAAATTACAGAATCAGAATTTTAATGTGAACTACCCCTCCCTTACGGAAGGGGACTTCTTGGCGAAAGAGTTAAAGATTCTCCCCCTCATCCATATCCTTCTTGAAGACGATCGTCCTGTATGGGAATGGTATCTCCACACCTTCTTTATCAAATCGTTTCTTCACGGATTCCCTGATATCGCATCCTGCGCCCCATGCGACACCTCTATCGGGCACCCAAAAATACAATATTAGAGTTACTGCGAAATCTCCAAGTTCTGTTAAAGAAACATCTACACTTCTATCGTGCATCACGTTTGGATGTTTCTCC